>JAKQBZ010000073.1 GCA_029559435.1 Deltaproteobacteria bacterium
TAAATCCTAAACAAATTCAAATGTTCAAAATTCAAAATATACGTGATATTGCATTTGTCTTGGATATTGAATATTCGAATTTCGATATTACGTAAAAAATAGCCTACCCGTCCATATAATGAGAGCATGGCGCCGGGATATCCCGGAGCAAACCGTCGTGAGGCAAGGAAGCTCGGTCTTTTGCGAAGCAAAAGTTCTGAAGCCGAACGCGAGCGAATGTAGCCGCAGGAGCTTAAATGAGCGTGTTTGCGTGGGATGTCCCGACGACATGCTCATCCTTATTAGGATTTCGTACTTGGGAATTGGTACTTGGGGTTTCGATGTGCTACAATAACCGGGGGATTTATGAAAAGGGGCGTTGACAAAAAAAAGGTCCAGCAGGCAGCTTATTATGCCTGGGATATCATCAAGAAGCTTTTTAAAAAATACCAGCAGGACCACGGGAACATCATCGTCTCTTCCATCTGTTATTATGTGCTCCTGACCTTTATACCCTTCACCCTCCTCTCCATCTTTATCCTTGGCTATGTAATAGACCTTAGCAACCCTGCGGCGCACCTGGTGAAATTCATGAAGAATATCATACCGGATCCTTACAATACCATCGTGATCCAGAAATTCATCAAGGAGCTGAACGTCATCTCCGTATCGAAGAAGCTGTCCGGCCCGCTGGGGATATTGTTCCTCTTCTTTTTTACTTCGAGGCTGTTCGCCGTTCTGCGGCCCTCTTTTCACATTATCTTCGGCAAAAATCCAAAGAGCTTCATTAAAGGAAAAGGCGAGGAGCTTTTTCTCACCTCCGTTTTTGCAATAGTCCAGACGATACTTTTTTTCAGCTTCATCTTTATCGTGATGATCCAGTCGCAGATCATTAAAACGCTGCCCGCCTTCATAGTGAAAACGCCTTTTGTCTATGCCTTCTCTGCCCTCGACATGGTCTTTACCTTCGGGATGTTCTTTCTGCTCTACTATTTCCTCACGCCGGTCCGCAACAAGCTGTTGCTCTTTACTTCCACGGCCCTCGGCACCGTCTTCTGGTACGCGGGCAAGTTCCTTTTCAAGTATTTCATCCTTCATATAGGCAGGCTCACGACATTCTTCGGCACCTACGGCGTTTTCATAGCATTCCTTTTCTGGATCTATTTTTCCGTCTTCGTCTTTATCTGCTGCGCTGAATTGATGGCGGTGCTATCGGATAAGGCTAACCGTGAGCCGCTGCCCAGCTATATCCCTTTCCAATCGAAACCTTCAGGGGAACAGAAAGGGTAACAACCCGCTCCATCTCATCCCGCACCAGCGCCTCCAGCCTGTCGGCCTCATCCTCTTTGGCCTCGAAGAGCAGCTCGTCGTGGATCTGGAGGATAAGCCTGGAGGAAAGGCCCTGCTCAAGGATCTTCCGGTGGATATTGATCATGGCCATCTTGATGATATCTGCGGCGGTGCCCTGAATAGGAGTATTCATGGCGGCCCGCTCCCCGAGGCCCCGGATGTTCGCATCGGCGTTGCCGATCTCCGGTATAAAGCGCATCCTTCCGAAAAGGGTCTTTACAAAACCATTGGCGCGCGCCTCGCCTATGGTCCTGTCCATATACTCCCTCACGCCTTTGTGCCGCTCGAAGTAGCCGTCGATAAACTGCTGCGCCTCCCTCTGCGAGATGCCGAGCTCTTTCGAGAGGCCGAAGGCGCTCATGCCGTAGATGATGCCGAAGTTGATGACCTTTGCGGTCCTGCGCATCTCGAAGGTTATGTTTTCCGGCTTCACCATGAAGACGCCGCTTGCAACGGTTGTGTGGATATCCCCGTCGTTCAAGAACGTCTCGATGAGAGAGGCGTCCTGCGACAGGTGGGCAAGGACGCGGAGCTCGATCTGCGAGTAGTCGGACGAGAGGAGGATGCAGCCCTTCTCCGGCACAAAGGCCCCCCGTATCTTCATGCCCTCCTCGCCGCGGATAGGTATGTTCTGGAGGTTCGGGTCGCTGCTGCTTAGCCTGCCCGTTGCCACGACCATCTGGTTGAAGGTCGTGTGTATCCTTCCTGTATGGGGGTTGATGAGCGTTGGAAGGACGTCGATGTAGGTATTTTTCAGTTTCGTCAGCGTCCTGTACTCGAGTATCTTTTTCGGCAGAGGGTGCTGGAGCGAGAGCGTTTCGAGCACCTCGATATCCGTCGAATAGCCTGTCTTTGTCTTCTTCACGGGCGTGAGGTTCAGCCTGTCAAAGAGGATGCGGGAGAGCTGCTGGGGCGAATTGATGTTGAACGGCTCTCCTGCATGACCGTAGATATCCTTCACGATGCCGGTGAGCCTTGCATCAAAATCACGCGACAGTTCGCCGAGGATCTTCCTGTCGATCTTCACGCCGGCCCGTTCCATATCGGCCAGTACTTCTATGAGCGGGAGCTCTATTTTGTAATAAAGATCTATAAGGTCCCGCGCATCCATTGTTTGCAACAGGGTATCCTTCAGCGCAAAGAGGCGGCAGGCGCTGTCGATCAGCATTGCCTTTTTGTCCAGGGACGCAAGGTCTGCGTCAAGGTATTCTTCAATGATCGATCCCAGCGCGTAATCTTTCCTGAGGGGATTTATGAGGTACGTAGCAAGCATCACATCGAAAAATCGCGGACCTGCATTGTCCTTTTCCTGCTCTTCTTCTCCTCTGCTCCTCTGCCGCCTTATCACCAGGAGCGGCTTCAGATTGTAAGTGACGATCTCTCCGGCGCGGGAGAGTATCCTGTAAAGCTCTTTTTCGTCTTGCGAGAAGAACGTGCCCGCTCCGTCGAAGACGGCGAAGCATTCCAGGTGCAGATCGCCGGAGTTTTTTCCCTGGAAGGCTGCCATGACGGCGATGGATTTCACATTTAACTGCTCAGGCCCTGTTTCTTTCCATTCCTTTTTTTCTTCGCCTCCTGCCTTTATCTCCCTATAGAGGGATGTAAATTCGAGCTCCCTGTAGATCCTTCGCAGCTCCTGAAAATCCTGCTCCCTGTTTTCGAGGCTTGAAAGGCTTACGTCTACCGGCACATCGAGCCGTATCGTCGCGAGCTGCCTGCTCATGGCGGCAAGGTCTTTTCCGGCCATGAGCTTCTCCCTTACAGATGGTTTCTTTACCTCTTGAATATTTTCATAAATGGCATCAACGGATCCGATGCTGTTTATAAGTTCCCGGGCCGTCTTGTCGCCGATGCCCGGCACGCCGGGGATATTGTCCGATGTATCGCCGCAGAGGGCCAGATAATCGACCATAAGCGATGGCTTGACGCCGAATTTCTCCTCTGCCTCTTTCATGCCGATCAACTGGTTTTTCATTGAGTCATAGATAAAGACCTTTTCCGACAGAAGCTGCACCATATCCTTATCGCTGGTCACGATATATGTTTCCAGATCGTCATACCCCCTGAGCCCGCTCACGATGGTCCCGATAATGTCGTCGGCCTCAAATCCTTCCATCTCAAGGATCGGTATGCCCATGGCCTCAATTACCTTTTTTACGTACGGTATCTGTGTCGATAGGTTGTCCGGCATCGGCGGCCTCTGTGCCTTGTACGCCTTGGATATCTCTTCCCTGAAGGATGGAGCCTTTGAATCGAAGACGATGACAAGCCTGTCAGGGCTCTCAGCGGTCATGAGCTTTTTTATCATGCTGATGAAGGCGTAGACCGCGTTTGTCGGCATGCCCTTCGAATTCGAGAGGTGAGGCGTCGCATAGAAGGCCCTGTAAAGGTAGGAGTTGCCGTCAACGAGAAAAACCCTTCGGGTTTTTTGTTCGGCGTTCGGCGTTCGGCGTTCGGCGTTATCGGGCATCTTTATCCCTTCGGTTTTTTCGTTCTGCGTTCACAGCGGAAAATAGGTCTTTATCTTGAACATCCTTTTTTCAGGGAACCGGTGTATCCTCAGCCCGCAGCGCTTCTCGAGGTTCGAGAGTTCGTGATCTATCTCGCCCATCGTCTTTTTTGTAATGGTGAACCAGACATTCAGTTCGCCATCCCGCTCGTAGTTGTGGGTAACCCCCACAAGCGAACTGATCTCCCGGGCAACCTCCACGATCTTGTTGTCGTCAACGTGAACGCCGCAGAGAACGCTTGCATAGCCGAGCTTTTTCCGTTCGAGGACAGGCCCGATCCTCCGTATGATCCCTTTTTCTTTCAGCTCCTTTATCCGCTTCAAGGCCTCCTTCTCGCTGATCCCGACCTGTTTCCCGATATCTGCAAACGGCCTTTCCGAAAGCGGGAACTCTTCCTGTATCAGGTTGAGTATCTTCTTGTCTATCTCATCCATAGATATGCTGATAACGTTAATGCTATTGTTATATCAGTTTGATTGGAAAAAGGTAAGAACTTTTGGCAACAAACCCCGGCAAAGTATTTGAATAACCAATCACCAAACATCAATCACCAATTAATACCCAATAATCAATGACCGGATACCCAAACGAGAAAAACACCCGAAGGTTTTTGTTTGGTGATTGAATATTGGGTATTGGTGATTAATTGGAGCTTGGTTATTGATGATTGGTTATTCTATTCCGGCTTCTTGCTCTTCACCGGGAGCGGCTCGGCGAGGAAGTGCATGACCTTTGGCGGTTTTCCGTCAAGGTGAAATGAAATAACGTTCTTCTCGATCTCCCTGTCCGCAACGGTTATCCGCTCGTGCTGCCGGAGGTGCTCTCCCCAGGATTCGACGATATATGATTCGATGTAGTGGCCGGGGTCCGTAAGGTCGTGAAAGAGGTTCCACCGTATGGCGCCGTCGCGCCTGCGGATCGTTTTCAATAACCGCATTGAATCCGAGAACTTCGCGGACTTTTCCGGATCGATAAGGTATTCAATGACAACAAGAACGGGCCCATCATCGAGATCGGGCTGACAGGGAACGGCAAGCGAAGGCCAGTGCATGGAAGGGTTCAGGTCGAGCTCCTCGCCGCTTACCAGCTTATAGTTCCAGGTAATGATCGTAGCGATCACCAGGAATCCGGCTACAACGTTCAGCGTTAAGAATATGCCCGCCAGGCCGGCTATAAAACCAAACAAGGCGCTTCCCCCCGCCAGGCCGCCGAAGAATGTGATCATGTGCACGGACAAGACCCTCCCCCGGACCCACGAAGGGATCACCGACTGGACAACCGCAATGAGGGTCGAGATAAGGATAAGCCAGACCATGCCGCCCACTGCCATGGCGATCGCAAGGAATGCGAACGAATGAAGGTTTGCCATTGCGGCCATGACAAGGGCAAAGATATTCGATGCAAAAAGAACGACAAGGTTGAGAGAGAACCTCTGCCTGAGAACCGGCAAGAACGGCGCCCCGAGGAGGGCCCCGAAACCGAAAAAACCGAGGAGCATCCCATATCCCGATGAGCCAAGCCCAAGATATTCTTTCGAAACGATCGGCAAAAAGGCCCACAGGGGGCTGCAAAAAAAGGAAAAGAACATAGTATGGACCAATACCGATCTTACCTCCGGGGCATGCCTGATATAGCGTATGCCGGCCCGCATTGCGCTCACCATCCGCTCCTCTTTGAGGGCGCTTGCCCGCTGCGCCTTTTTCCATTTCTTCAAAACGATGACAACGCCGAGGAACGATACGCCGTTGAGAATGAACGTTATGCCGGGCCCGAGGGCCGCAACGATCAAGCCGCCTATTACGGGCCCCACGGCGCGCGCGAGATTAAACCCAACCGAACCGATGGCTATCGCCGCAGGCAGCTCGTTGCGCTCCACCAGCTCAGGGATGACCGCCTGCCAGGAGGGCGCATTTACCGCGGCGCCCAGCGCGAGAAAAAAGGTCAAGACAAGGAGGACCATCGGCGTTGTCATGCCCAAAATGGTCAGCACGCCGAGAACGACGGATGCGGCAAGCATCCATGTCTGCGTCATCAGCAGAAGCCGCCTTCTGTCTATGATGTCGGCGAGTGCGCCTGCCGGAAGGGCAAGCAGGAAAAATGGGAATGTCGATGCAGTCTGGACCATTGCAACCATAAAAGGGGTAGGCGCAAGCGTTGTCATAAGCCAGGCGGCCCCAACCTCGTGCATGAGCGTGCCCATGAGGGATACGACGTTTGTCATCCAGAGTATCCTGAAGAACCTTTGCTTCAGGGGGCTGAACGTCGACAGCATCGTCTGATATCTGGATAACACGGCCCAATAGTATATCAGAGTCGCTGCGGGATAGAAAGGTAAGATCAGGATTTACTATAAGCTGACAGCAATCAGCTTATAGTAAATAACCAAACACCAATAACCAAGCTCCAATTAATCACCAATACCCAATAACCAAACAGGGATATTCTATGGTTTACATTTGGGTATTCAGCAATGGTTATTGGATATTATTTGGTGATTGATGTTTGGTTATTGGTTATTAATGTTTATTTATTCCAGCTTAAAGCTTCTCTCCGCAAAGAGCTTCACACAGGCGTCTACAACATCTTCATCATAGAGGATCCCTCTTTTCTGGGCAATCTCCTCAAGGGCCTTGTCAATGCCCAGGGCGGGGCGATAGGGCCTGTGCGATGCCATCGATTCAACAACATCTGCGACGGCCAGCACCCTGGCTTCTATTATGATATTCTCTTTCATGAGACCCTGCGGATATCCCGATCCGTTCAACCGTTCGTGGTGCTGCAAGACGACATCGTTCACCGGCCAGGGGAACTCGATCCCCTTAAGGATATTGTATCCGACCTGCGCGTGGGCCTTGATCATATTGAATTCCAAATCGTTGAGGGCGCCGGGCTTGCTGAGTATCTCGGCGGGCACCACTATTTTACCGATATCGTGGAGGAAGCCCATGACCTGCATGCCCTCCAGGGCGTCTTCCGGAAAACCCATCTCTTTTGTGATCGCGCAGGCGAGCTGTGCAACGCGCCTCTGGTGGCCGGCCGTGTAAGGGTCCCGCATCTCGATCGTCGTGGCAAGGGCCTTCACCGTGCCGTCGAGCGTCTTCCGCAGATGTTCAAAGCTCTTTTTCAGGGCATCTTCTGTCTTTTTTGACTCCGTAATATCTTCCACAATACCTTCATAGTAGAGGATGTCGCCCTTCCTGTCTTTGACTGCGCGGGCGTTCACAGATGTCCAGATGATGCTTCCGTCCTTTTTATATACCCGCGCTTCAAACTCGCGAATGATGCCTTGCAGCTCAAGCACCTCCATGAAATGATCCCTGTCGCCGGGATCAACATAGTACTGCGTTGAGATATCATCGATACCTTCAAGCATCTCCTGCAATGACTTATAGCCGAGCATCCTGACATAGGCAGGGTTCATATTGACGAAACGGCCTTCGGGGGTGCTCTGAAAGATGCCTTCAACGGCATTTTCGAAGATGCCGCGGTACCTTCTCTCTGATTCCGTAAGGGCGTCCTGGATCTTTTTCCGTTCCGCTATCTCTTTTTCGAGATGCCCTGTCTTCTCCCTGACCCTTTCCTCGAGGTGGTCGTTCAGCTTCTTTAGTTCTATCTTGGTCTGCGTAAGGTCCCTGTTCTGAGAGAGCAGGTTCTCATAGGTGGAGAGGAGGAAATTGACCACCTTCTGCGGCTCCAGAAGGACACTGTGCGCTTTGCCGTTCGTTTTTATCTCCACCGGCATCCTTGCATCTCCCGTTGATGCAGGCACGGCGCCGGAAAGGATCGTTGCCACTTTGGCAAGGAGAATGTTTTTGTCGTAGGGCTTGGTGATATAGTAATCCGCTCCCGCCTCAAGGCCCTTGACAATATCTTCGACATCCGACATCGAGGTGAGGAGGATCACGGGAATATTCCTGAGGTCCTGATCATTTTTCAATGTCCGGCAGAATTCATAGCCGTTCATCCGCGGCATCCACACATCGCTGATGACGAGCTGGGGCTTTGTCTCCATGAGCTTGTAAAGCCCTGCCAGCCCATCCTCCGCAAGGGTTACAACGTAGCCGTCCCCTTCAAGCGTCTCGGCGAGGATCTTTGCCTGAGACCTGCTGTCCTCTGCCAGGAGGATCCTTTTCTGCGCGCTATTCTTCACAGGTACTCCATAAGTATTGTCGCATGATTACGCGACAACTTAAGGGCTCAATGCAAGCGATATACGATATCCTGTGAGCTACGAGATATGAGCTCGATCCGTGCATATTATTGACAAACCTCCTGCAAATCGTTAGCATTGGTGAACAAATATCTTAAAAGGGAGGCCATTATGAAAAGATATTCTGTCTCCGTGATAGGATGCGCAATGATATATGCATGTTCTCTTCTTGCTTTTTGTGTTTTTCTTCCTTCTTTCCTGTCTGCGCAGAACATCGTTGACGAGTGGAATACCGTGAAGGTCCCGGCAGCGCCGGAGCTGAAGCCTGCAACGATAGACGCGAAAACGACTGCCCTCCTGATGCTCGACTTTAACAAACAGACCTGCAATGCCGAGAGGCGGCCCCGCTGCATCGCCTCCATTCCGGGCGTAAAGAAGCTCCTTGCCCTCGCCCGGGCAAAAGGGGCGCCCGTCGCCTACAGCCTCTCTCCCGGCGCCGCAGCGGCAGATATCGCTCAGGAGCTTGCGCCCCGTGCGGATGAACCGGTTGTGGCCTCAGGGCCGGATAAATTCCTCGGCACCAACCTTGAAAAGATCCTCAAAGACAAAGGCATAAAAACGGTCATCGTCGTTGGGACAGCGGCTCACGGAGCGGTCCTCTACACGGCCAGCGCCGCCGCGCTCAGAGGGTTTTCCGTCGTTGTGCCCGTTGACGGGATGTCAGCGGAAAACCCCTATGCGGAGCAGTACGTCGCGTGGAACCTTGTGAATGCGCCGAGGGTGTCTAACCAGACAACGCTGACGAAGATCGACCTCATCCGGTAGCGATGTCTTGCCATAAGATGAACATGACGTCATGTTCCGATGAAGTATTTGAGATAAAAAACGCAACGTCTTTGCTGATAGCTGACTGCTGATAGCTCCTTGACGGGTGTCCCGGTAATTGAATGAATACAGCACAAGGACAGTAAACATGGATGACCTCTATTATACCCCTGTCACCGCCGCAATTATTGAGAAGGACGGCAGGGTCCTCATCGCGAAAAGAAAGCGTGCCTATTCGGGCTACCTGTGGGAGTTCCCGGGAGGCAAGATGGAGGAGGGCGAATCCCTGGAAGAATGCCTAAAAAGGGAGATCGAGGAAGAGCTCGGCATCGAGATCGAAGTGGGAGGCCATCTCTGTTCCGTGCGGCATCAGCTCAACTGCCAGTCAGCAATAAAAATATATGCCTATCGCGCCGCTTATGTAAAAGGTGACATCCGGCTCACGGACCATGACGAGGTCAGGTGGGTATCTGTCGGCGAGCTTGCACAATACGACTTTCCGGAACCGGACAGGTACATCGCATCAGTGCTTATGGATCAGCAGAGAGCTAAGGGCAGAGAGATATTTTAAGTACAGGCCAAATAACCAATCACCAATAACCACTATTCAATCACCAAACAAAAGCCTTCCTGCATGATTTCCCGTTTGGGTATTCGGTCATTGGTTATTGGGTATTAATTGGTGATTGATGTTTGGTTATTGGTTATTAAATGTTCATTTATTAGTTATGGTCAGCGTC
>JAKQBZ010000346.1 GCA_029559435.1 Deltaproteobacteria bacterium
AGGCTGGAAGAACAGGGTTAACAGCCTCAGGGTCATGGTTGCCGAATATAAGGGTGCAAGCAAGATTTCATAAATAACCAATAACCAAACATCAATCACCAATTAATACCCAATAACCAATGACCGAATACCCAAACGGGAAACAATACCTGCAAGTATTTGTTTGGTTATTGAATATTGGGTATTGGTTATCAATTGGAGCTTGATTATTGGTGATTGTTTATTTATTAAAACCTGACCGCTGGTTTTTAGAGGGGGCGACGCAAGCCCCGGTATAATCTATATTCTTTAGCGAGTTCACGAGCGAGAGGGGGAAGTCTCTTCGGGCTTTGCCCGAAGAGGGGGCGACGCAAGCCCCGGTAATAGATAAATTTATTGACTTCCGACTATGCTTTGGGTTTAAATGTAGGGTTTAAAAAAATAAAAAATAAGGCAGAGTTTTGCATAAGGAGGGAGGGGAAAATGAATGACAGCAGTTATCGTAAGAGACGGCGAATCCTTTGAAAGCGCTTTAAAAAGGTTTAAAAAGCAGTGCGAAAAGACAGGCATCCTCTCTGAGATCAAAAAGAGAGAACATTTCGAAAAACCAAGCGTCAAGAGAAAAAAGAAGATACTGGCGGCCAAGAAAAGGGCCTTAAAGAAGATGAAAAGATCGATGGACAAGGGCCTCTATTGAGATGGAACACAGATCGAAAATAGAGGAAGGGCTTAAAGGGGCATTAAAACAAAAAGACAGCGTAAGAGTATCCGTTCTGCGGATGCTCTTGGCTGCCATTAAGAATAAAGAAGTCGAAAAGATCAGGGCCTTAACGGAAGACGAGTTCTTCGCGATCGTCAAAACGTCAATCAAACAGCATTTGGATTCCATTGAAGGATTTAAAAAGGGTCAAAGGCTCGACCTCGTTGAAAAGGAAGAGAAGGAGCTGCAGATCCTCAAGGAGTTCCTGCCTGCCCAGCTCAACGAAGAGGAGATGGCGGCCGGAATAAATGAAGCTATTGATGCGGTTGAAGCGAAAGGCCAGAAAGACATGGGGAAGGTTATAAAGTTCCTTATGGAAAAACATCCAGGGAGGATTGACGGAAAAGTGCTTAGCGCCATGGTGCTTAAAAGACTATCTTCACAGTAGGTAGTCGAAGCCATCGATGGTTGACAAAACTCTCCAATACCTCGATTTTTTAAAACTCCTCAATATTGTTGTCCAATATTCCTCAACACCTTTTGCGAAAGATCTTATTTCCGGCATAAGGCCGCTGAAAAAATGCGCGGAGATAACCGAAAGGCAGGAAAAGATCGATGCCCTTCTCGAGGTGATCAAATGGGACGGCAGGGTGCCCTTTTCGGAGATCCCCGATATAGGTGACATGGTGAAAAGGGTCTTTATCAGGGACTCTGTCCTGGAGGCCCAGGAGCTCCTCTTGACGGCAGGGTTTATAAGGGCCTGCGATGATATTCTTTCCTTTTTAAATAGAACGCACAACAAGAAGCCTTTTATAACGGAATCCCTCGGGAGGATAAAGCGCCTGACGGCGCTCTATACGAAGATATCCAGGGCGGTCAACATCGAGGGATACATCGAAGACAGCGCGTCCTACGAACTATCGAGGATACGGGCGGACCTCTTCATGCTCCGGGAAAGGATGCGGAAGCAGCTCGAGAAGATCATGGAGAAGGAACATGTGCGTCCCATTATACAGGATTTCTATATATCCCTTCGGAACAACCGGTACGTGATCCCCCTGAAGCCGAATTTCAATGAGGTTTTGAAAGGGATAGTCCACGACTACTCTCAATCGCTGAAGACCTCTTTTGTCGAGCCTGTTGAGTGCGTGGAGATGAACAACAGCATCAACATACTCGTAGAGGAAGAAAGGGAAGAGGAGAAGAGGATACTGAGAGACCTTACGGAGTCTGTCAGGGAGTCTGCTGCAGACCTGAAGGAGAACCTTGCTGCGATAGGGGAGCTGGATTTTTACCATTCGATCGCTCTTTTTTCTATTGAGTACGGCTGCACGCGGCCCGAGGTGACGGAAAAGATCGGCGGCATGGAGATCAAAGGCGCCGTGAACCCTTTTATCGTCATGTCGAAAAGGAGCCAGACCGTACCTGTTGATATAACGATGGGGAGCGAAAAGCAGGTGATGATCATCAGCGGGCCGAACGCAGGGGGGAAGACGGCTGCCCTCAAGACGATAGGGCTTCTGTCCGTTATGGCGAAGAGCGGCCTTTTTATACCGGCGTCGGGCACCCCGGTAATCCCTTTATTTTCGAATATCTTTGCTCTCATCGGCGACGAGCAGGACATCGCCATGGAGCTGAGCAGCTTTACGGCGCACATGTACGCGATCAAGGACCTTTACGGCTATGCCGACGGAAATGAGCTGGTCCTCATCGACGAGATCGGCGGGGCCACGGAACCGCAGGAGGCATCCGCCATAGCGATGGGCGTCATCGATGCGTTTATGGAGAAGGGGTGCAGGGTGGTTGTGACCACCCACCTGAATCTTTTGAAGGCCTACGGGTACACGCGCGATTTTGCGATAAACGTTGCCACCGCCTTTGATATGGACAACTCGAAGCCGCTCTATAAGCTGCTTTACGGGACAGCCGGATACAGCAACGCGATCCATGTGGCGAAGAACATAGACGTCCCTTCAAAGATCATCGAGAAGAGCTACGAATACCTGGGCAAACAGGAATTCATGCTGAACAGCCTTGTCAGCTCGCTTGAGGCTGAAAGAAAAAACATCGTCGAGGAAAGAAAGAGGCTGACGGATCTGAAAGAGGAATTTAAGAAGAGGCTCTCTCTGTTGAAAGACAAGAGGGAGGAGTATATGAAAAAGGTAGAGGAAAAATGCCGGAGCCTGCTCTCGGAGATAGAGATCGAGATAGAAGAGATCAAAAAAGAGGTTGCAAAAAAAGAAAGAGCAGCTATAACAAAAAGTAAGGGGAAATTGAAAAACCTTAGAAAAAGATTTCTAAGGGAAGAGATTCCTGAAGAAGAAAAGATAGCCATAGGGGACTTTGTAAAAGTCAAAACCCTTGGAAGCAGCGGATATGTCGTCGATGAAGACAGGGAAGGCGGATCCTGCGAGGTAGTGATAGGCAATGTCAGGACGAAGATTAAGAAGGCCTACCTCCATAAGATAGCCCCCGAAGGCAGAACTCCCCGGAAAGATCCAATCAGCGTAGACGTCCAGAAGATAGAAGCACCTCAACTGAACATTATGGGCATGAGGGTCGAAGAGGCCTTGAGGGAACTGGATACCTTTATCGACCGGGCGGTAGTCCAGGGCATGCCGTCGGTAAAGATCGTCCATGGCATAGGAACGGGCAGGCTCATGCAGGCCGTAAGGAGCCACCTCTCTGACACAGGATATAACGCGAAGGTGCATGGGGATGAAAAAAACGCAGGCGTTACGATCGTAGAGCTGACATGAAAAGCACCCTTGAAGAATTGCTGGCGAGAATCAATATCCTTGATGTAGTCTCGCAGTATATAAAATTAAGGAAAGCTGGTAAAGATTACATTGGGTTATGTCCATTTCATAAAGAAAAAACTCCTTCATTTACTGTAAGTACTGAAAAACAAATATATTATTGTTTTGGTTGCCGTGAGGGAGGGAATGCGGTCAACTTTGTCATGAAATATGAAAATCTGAGCTTCCGGGAGGCCCTTGAAAGCCTCGCGAAGGAATACGGCGTAGAGATAAGAAGCGGGGGCGATCCCCGGAGGGCAAGCCATTTCGATGCCCTTGCGAAGCTGTCCGAATATTACTTCGATTGCCTGAAGAATTCCCGTGCAACGCTCCAGTACCTGAGCAGGCGGGGCATCGATGAGGAAACGATAAAGGAGTTCAGGATAGGCTACAGCGACCCCTCGGGCAACAGGCTGAAGGCCTTTCTCAAGGGTTCAGGCATCCCCAACGACGTCTATCTGAGCACGGGCATCGTGCGGATGAAGGACAGGGACCTCTACGATATGTTCAGGGGGCGGGTGGTGATCCCGATCTTGGATGTGAACAAAAAGGTCATCGGGTTTGGCGGCAGGACCATGGAGAAAGACGGCGTGCCCAAGTATATAAATTCGCCGGAATCGTCTGTCTTTTCGAAGAGGATAGCGCTGTTCGGAATCGATAAAACCAGGAAGCATATTGCCGAGCAGAATGAGGCCTTTATTGTGGAAGGGTATTTTGATTTTATCTCCCTCTATCGGCATGGCTTCCGGAATATCGTTGCCACGCTTGGGACTTCTGTGACAGAGCAGCAGGTCTCGAAGCTGAGGAATTACACGAACAATGTCAGCCTCATGCTTGACGGCGACGAAGCCGGGATTAAAAGCGCCTTGAGGCTCATCGGGATGTTCGCCGAGATGGACCTTAACGGTGCCATGGTTCTCCTGCCCGGAGGGCACGACCCCGATAGCTTTGTCCGGAAGGAAGGTGTTGAGGCGGTGCGGGATGTTGTCAGGACAAAGAAGCCGATCCTCGATTATTATTTTGACTACCACATGAAAAAGGAGGGAATAAAGACGCTCGAGGGAAAACAGTCGCTGATCAAGGCTGTCATGCCCTATATAGAAATGATCAATGACGGTGTGAAAAAGAGGCTCTATATTAAAAGGCTGTCAGAGCTGACAGGTGTCGAGGAGGGCTATTTTGCCCTCTATGACCGGGAAAAGGAGATCGGGGCCCCGCAGGGAGGTGCCGACCCGGTGAATATCATCGGCAAAAGGGTTGTAAGCGCCTTTATACATAATCCCGATCTTCTGGAACTCTTTAAAGGAAAGGAGGTGATAGAATACGTTCGCGATGAGAATGTAAAAGAGATACTGGTAAAGATGCTCGATAGCTATGCAGAAACGAAGCAGCTGGAGATGAAAAGCTTTATCGAGGTCCTTGAAAAAGAGGAGCTGAAGGGGTTTGTTCTCAGCGCAGCATTCGACGGTGCAGAGAGCGACGATGAGGAGCTGAAGACGATATTGTCCGATTATTTCAAGCATCTCAAAAAACAGTTTATAAAAGATGAGTCCAAAAAGATCACGGAACAACTGTCAGAGGCAGAAAAAAGGGGAGATGAGGGGGCTGTTATGGAATTACTGGAAAAGAAGAGGCAGGTTCTAACAGTTATAAAAAATAATTTTTTATAGTGAGGTGGCCATGCCCGAGAAGGTGAGGAGGTTGTTTCCTTATGAAGAACAGCAGGAGAACAAGGAACTTTATGTCTTAATCTCGAGCAGCGACAAGACGGAGAGCCTGCTGGACGATATTGAACTGTTTGACATCGAAGGCGAGGGCGCTATCGGCGCCATTGAAAACGGCGGCGTTGAGGGGGTATTGGGCGAAGAGCTTGACGACAACTACGGCGAGGAACTGGTCAATCCCATACGGCACTATATCAAAGAGATGGGGGGCATGTCGCTTTTGACGCGGGAAGGAGAAAAAGAGATTGCCAGGAAGATGGAGGAATCAAAGGAGAAGATCAAGCAGATCATTCTCTCTTTCCCCGGAACGGTAAAAGAGCTCCTTAACGCCCTTGTAGCGCTTAAAACTTCAAAGACAACGGTAAAAGACATAACCCTGGAAGTGGATGATGAAGAGGAGATGGACACGGAGCTGGAGTTCCAGAAGGAGAGGGTTATAGCGCTCCTTGAGAAGCTGAAAGATGCCCATACCAGATCCACGCAAGGCAGCCCAAAGGTGAGGGAAAAATACCGTCTGGAAGTCCAGAACATCATCACAGAGATAAACCTGAGCAGAAAGATTATCGATAAGATCATACAGAGGATGAAGCGCTATCTTGAGAGGATGGGCAAGATAGAGCAAGAGATCGAGAAGTACAAAAAGCTCAAGGGGCGCGAAAGGCAGAAAGGCCTGGCGTTGATGAGCGCGCGAAAGGAGAAGCTTGAGCAGGAGATGGGGATTACCGCCCGGGAGCTGAGGAGCAATATAAAACATATAGGGGCTGCTGAACTGGGTTTTGCCGGAGCGAAAAACGAGCTGGTAAAGGCGAATTTAAGGCTTGTCGTAAGCATCGCCAAGAGGTATGTCAACAGGGGGCTCTCCCTGCTTGACCTGATCCAGGAAGGGAACATCGGCCTCATGAAGGCTGTGGACAGGTTCGAATACAGGAGGGGCTATAAGTTCAGCACCTATGCCACGTGGTGGATACGGCAGTCCATTACGAGGGCGATCGCGGACCAGGCCCGGACAATAAGGATCCCGGTTCATATGATAGAGACGATCAACAAGATCATAAGGGTCTCGAGGGGGCTTGTACAGGAACTTGGGAGAGAGCCGTTCCCCGACGAGATAGCCGAGCGAATCGGTTTCTCCGCAGACAAGGTGAGAAAGGTCTTAAGGATCACCAAGGAGCCCATTTCCCTGGAAACCCCTATCAATGATGATGAGGATACCCATCTCTCCGATTTCATTGAAGACAAAGGCACTCTCACGCCGCAGGATTCGGCAATATTCGATGATATGATGGAGCATCTGAACACGATACTTGCTACGCTGTCGCCGAGAGAAGAGAGGGTGGTGAGGATGCGCTTCGGCCTTGGTGAAAAATACGACCACACGCTCGAAGAGGTAGGCCAGGTCTTTGATGTAACGCGGGAAAGGATCAGGCAGATAGAGGCAAAGGCGCTGAAAAAGCTGCGGCACCCTACCAGGTCGAAGCAGCTTAAGTGTTTTGTGGAGATCTGATTACCGGGGCTCGCGGCGCCTTCTCTCCGGGCAAAGCCCGCAGAGGCTTCCGCACCCGCACGCGGGCACCCGGCCCGTGAACTCGCTATAAAAAATATAGGTCCGATAGGCCCTATAAGACCTATATTGTCTTATAGGTTTTATTCCTGTTATTTTCTAAAAAATTGTCTATTTTGGATGTTCTAAAAATGATGGGCTGCATTCTGAACACTGCGTCATTAAAAGGTGAAATATTTTCTTGACAAAAATTGACCATTCAAATATTGTATACAAAAATTACCTTTAAGCTTTCTCCAAGGAGGAACGGAATATGGATTTCAGATTAACCGAGGAACAGGAATTTTTTAAGAAAACCGTAGCGGATACGATCGACAGAATGGTTGTTCCGAAGGCGCAGGAGATAGATGAGAAAGACGAGTTCCCCTGGGAGCTGTGGAAAGAATTCACGAAGCTCGGCTACGTTGGCTTGCGGTACCCCGAAGAGGTCGGCGGCCTGAACGCGGACAAGATCATGTGCATGACCTTTTACGAAGAGATCGCAAGGGGCTCTGTCGGATTTGCGCAGAGCGTCATCATGAATATCCTCATGGGCACCTATTTCCTCTACAGGTTCGGCAGCAAGGAGATCAAGGAGCGCTGCCTTTACCCGGCGATCCGCGGGGAAAAGATCGCCACCATGTGCTTTACGGAAGACCAATCCGGGTCCGACCTCGGGGCAACGAGGACCACGGCGGTACGGGATGGAGACGGGTGGAGGATCAACGGGACCAAGATGTGGATAACGAACGGCCCCATCTGTGATTTTGCCACTGTTCTTGCGACAATGGACCCTTCAAAGGGATTAAAAGGCTTGAACTTCTTTCTCGTTGAAAAGGGAACGCCGGGTTTTGCCAGCGGCCAGATCATCCACAAGCTTGGATGCAGGGGCACGGTAACAGGCGAGCTTGTATTCGACAATGTATGGGTGCCCTACGAGAATTTCCTCGGCGCGGAGCTGGGGAAAGGAGTTTTTTACGTGAGCGATATCCTTGACGAGGTGCGGCTGATGACAGGGGCAATGGCCCTTGGCATAACGAGAGGAGCCTACAACGAAGGCTTGGAGTTTGCGAGAAAGAGGGTGGCCTTCGGCCAGCCCATCGGCAACTTCCAGCTGATCCGCGAAAAGTTTGCAGAGATGGATACGCTGATGAATGCGGCCCGCCTCATGGTATATTATGGCGCCTGGCTTCTTGAGAACGGCATGGACGCAAGGGCGTTGGCAGCAGAGGCGAAGATGTATGCGACAGAGGTATGCGCAAAGGTCGTTGATGAGGTGACACGGATCTACGGGGCCAATGCCTTTGCCTATGAATATGCCCCCCAGAGATATTTCAGAGATGCCAGATTCCTCCTCTACGGCGGGGGCACTCACGAGGTTCTGAAAGATTTTATTGGCAGAACGATCCTCGGAAAGTTATAATATAAATCCATTCGCAGCATTAATCTGATAGCAAGAAGGAGGTAGAACGTGAATATCCTGATCTTTATCAAACAGGTAGCCGATACAGAGGCGCGCATCATCATTAAGGGCGACCACAAATCACTGGAGATAGAGAATAAGTACAATATGAATTTTTTTGATGAGTTTGCCGTTGAAGAGGCGATGAGGATCAAAGAAAAGAATAAGGATGTGCAGATCACGGTATGTACGATCGGCTCCCAGAAGGCAGTCGAGGCGCTGAGGACTGCCATCGCAATGGGCGCCGACCGGGCCTTTTTGCTGGACGGCAGCAAGGCGGCAACGAATGACCCCCTGGCGATCTCCAGGATACTTTCTGCGTTCGCCAAAAAGGAAGGGTTTGATATGATCCTTTGCGGAAGGCAGGCCATCGATGATGAGAGCGCGAATGTGGGCGCAATGGCGGCGGAGTTTTTGGGGATACCCCATGTGAGCGCCATTCTCAAGATGGAAGTGGTCGATGGAAATGCCGTGAAGGTTGAAAATGAGATCGAGGGAGGGCGCGGGATATTCGAGGTCAAGCTGCCCGCCCTATTCACGACCCAGAAAGGGCTGAACGAACCGAGGGTGCCCTTGATAACCGGCGTCATGAAGGCGATGAAGGCCTCCATTCCCGTCGTCGACCCCGCGACGCTTGACATACCGCAGGAAGCTGTTGCAGCGGAAGCCTCGAAGGTGACGATCCTTTCTTACGAATCGCCGCAGGAAAGGCCGCCGGTGAAGATCATTGAGGGCGAAACCCCCGAAGAAAAGGTAAAGAACCTTGTAAAGGCGTTGAAAGAAGACGCAAAGGTCCTGTAGGAAGGAGGGAATGATGGCGAAGGATATTTTTGTATTTGTTGAGCTGAAAGAAGGAGCGGTCAGGAAGGTGTCCCTCGAGCTGCTGTCAAAAGGCAAGGAGATTGCCGGGCACTTTTCTTCTTCCCTTTATGCGGTCCTGATCGGACATAACGTGAAAGGCATTGCTGCGACGGTACAGCCTTACTCGGATAAGGTTATTGTCATAGATAACGAAGGCCTGGCGGAATACCGCTGGGATACCTATGCGAGCGTTCTTGAGGGCATCCTCAGGAAGTACAACCCCTATGCTGTCCTCGGGGGCTCTACGGTAACGGGCAAGGATCTCTTCCCCAGGCTTGCGGCGCGGTTTGGCAGCGCCATAGTATCCGATGCCGTCGGCATAGATTTTCATGACAGCGGCATAAAGATCAAAAAACCGCTCTTCGGCGGGAAGGTCATATCCTGGATCACGTGTAGCGAGGATTCAGCTATCTTTATAACCTTCAGGCCTAATTCGTTCGGCATCGAGAAGGGATCGCTGAACGGTGAGGTCATAGAAGAGCAGTTCGAGGCCGCGAAAGATCCGAAGATGAATCTGGCAGGCACTGAAAAGCACGTCTCGGAAAAGGTCGATCTGCAGGAGGCGGATTTTATCATATGCGGAGGCCGCGGCATGAAAGGGCCCGAGCATTTTCAGGTCCTCGAGGAGATCGCCGGCATTATGGGCGGCAGGGTAGGCGCATCGCGCGCCGTCGTTGACAGCAAATGGAGAGAGTACGAAGACCAGGTCGGCAAGAGCGGCAAGACGGTGTCGCCGAAGCTGTATATCGGCTGCGGGATATCGGGGGCGCTGCACCATACGATGGGTATGGACACCTCCAAGGTGATAGTGGCGATCAACAAGGACCCCAATGCGCCCATCTTTCACTATGCGGATTACGGGATCGTCGATGATGCCTTCGCCGTACTCCCTGTTTTGCGTGAGGCGTTGAAAAAGACCAGGGAAGAGATCTGACATGGATAAGATCGACGTCGTCATAGCAGGAGGCGGCCTTGCAGGGCTCGCCTGCGCATACAGGCTTGCAGATAAAGGCTTGCAGGTCATCGTTGTCGAACGGGGCGACTTCCCCGGAAGCAAGAACGTGACCGGCGGGAGGCTTTATCTTATGCCGGTCAGATCGCTGGCCGGCGATATGCTGGACGACGCCCCCTTCGAGAGAAAGGTGGTGAGGGAGCGCTGGAGCCTTATGGGAAAAGGGAACTCCCTCAATATCGATTTTACGGGAGAGAAGTTCAGGGGCGAAGGCCACAGCTACACGCTTCTCCGCGCCCGCTTCGACAGGTGGCTGTCGGAAAAGCTAATGGGCAAAGGTGTTTTCGTTATCCCCAAGTACAGGGTTGACGACCTCCTCTGGGAGGGCGAAAGCGTGGCCGGCATCAGGGCCGGAAGCGAGGAGATCGCGGCACACGTTGTCGTTGCCGCTGACGGCGTCCTCTCCTTCATGGCGGAGAAGGCAGGCCTGAGGCCGAAGATGACGCCGAAGAATTATGCTGTGGGCATGAAAGAGGTCATTGAGCTTTCCGAAGAGAAGATCAACGACAGGTTCAATGTCGAAAGCGGCGAGGGCTGCGCCCAGCTCTTTCTCGGCGACGTAACACAGGGCATCTTTGGCGGAGGGTTTCTCTATACCAATCGAGATACCCTTTCGATCGGCATCGTCGCGGGGATACAGGGGCTGATGAAGAAGGCTCCTCCCGTCGAGGCGCATGCTTTGATGGACGCCTTTAAAGAAAAGTATGAGATCAAAAGGCTCATCGACGGCGGAAAACTCGTCGAATATTCCGCCCACATCATACCGGAAGGCGGCTACAACGGAATATCGAAGCTGTACGGCAACGGCATCGTAGCGGTGGGCGACGCAGCGGGATTTGCCCTGAACATGGGGGTGACGGTGAGGGGAATGGAGTTTGCAATAGCGTCGGGGACCATCGCGGCGGATACGATCGTTGCAGCAAAAGAGGCGAACGATTTCACCGCAAAGGCCCTTTCCGATTATGAAAGGCGCTTGCAGGAGACCTTTGTGATGAGGGACCTTGCTGCCTGCCGGGAGATGCCGGAGTTCCTCGATAACGAGTCGTTCTTCAGCTACTATCCGGATAATTTCCCCGGTTTCCTTGAAAAGATCATGTGGTTCGGGGACGGGCCTAAAGAGAAGATCGGCGCGACCCTCTGGAAGGAGATGAAAGGGTCCGGCATGCTGAGCTTCAAGAGGCTTAAAGAACTATACAATATCAGGAAGATCTGAGGTACATGCGATGAGGATAGACGAGAAGCTTGCCCTTGACGCCTTTAAGACGGACAAAGAAAGCCACATTATCATTCGCCACGAGATATGCAGGAAGCAATGCACAACGAAGCAGTGCCTCTTCGTGTGCCCGGGACATCTCTATTCATACAACGAAGAGCTCGACGAGATCGTCGTGGAATTTGCCGGATGCCTTGAATGCGGCACCTGCATGGTCGCCTGCCAGGATGGCGCCATAGACTGGGCCTACCCGAAGGGAGAATTCGGCGTCCAGTACAGGTACGGCTGATTCGGCTCGTGGCGAACCGGATGCCGGATGCTCGATGCCAGCAGGAATTACATCAATAACCAATCACCAATAACCAAGCTCCAATTAATCACCAATACCCAATATTCAATAACCAAACAAAGACCTGCCTGTATTGTTTCCATTTGGGTATTTGGTCATTGGTTATTGGATATTAATTGGTGATTGATGTTTGGTGATTGGTTATTCTCTATTCGATATACGAACGACGATATACGATATACCGTTATTTGTGTTATGCTATCGTTTCCATGAACATCGTTGCTGCAAAAGGGCTGACGAAGGACTTCAACGGGCTGCGGGCCGTCAACGGCGTCGATTTTGAGATCAAAAAGGGCGAGTGCTTTGGCTTCCTCGGCCCAAACGGCGCAGGCAAGACGACGGTCATGCGGGTGCTCTATTGTTTCATCGGTCCGACCTCGGGCGATGTCAGGGTCTTCGGCATCAACGTAGAAGATGAGCCTTCACTGATAAAATCACGGCTTGGCGTGATGCCCCAGGAAGAGAACCTTGACCTCGAGCTGTCTGTGATCGAGAACCTGGTCGTCTACGCCAGGTATTTTGATATACCGAAAAAAAGGGCAATGGTTGTTGCCCGGGAGCTCCTTTCCTATGTTGAATTGAGCGAAAAGACGGACGCAAGCATACGAAACCTGTCGGGAGGGATGAAGAGAAGCCTCCTTCTTGCAAGGGCATTATTGAACAGCCCGGAGCTTCTCGTCCTCGATGAGCCTACAACAGGCCTTGACCCCCATACGAGGCAGGAGGTGTGGAAGAAGCTGAATGACCTGAAGGCGCGTGATACGACGCTGATCCTCACGACCCACTACATGGAGGAGGCCGACAGGCTCTGCGACAGGGTTGCGATCATGGACCGGGGCAGGATCGTCGCCATCGATTCCCCTGAGCGCCTGAAAGAAAGGCACGGCGGGAAACTCGAAGAGGTCTACCTGAAGCTAACAGGGAGGCCGCTTGAAGATTAAAAGGGCGATGCGTGTCTGGCAAAGGCATTTTGCCGTCTATACAAAACTTTATAAGTCCAGCATTGCCCTCAACTTTGTTGAGCCTGTCCTCTACCTTGTCGCCCTCGGCTTCGGGCTTGGCGCCTTTGTGAAAGAGGTACACGGAAAGCCTTATATCCAGTTTATCGCCCCGGGCATTATTGCTTCGTCGTCTATGTTCGCCGCGACATACGAATCCACATACGGAACTTATGTAAGGATGACCTTTCAGAAGACCTTCGATGCGATCCTCGCCACCCCGGTGAACATTGACGATCTTGTGGCAGGAGAGCTTATGTGGGCAGCGACGAAAAGCGTTTTTTACGGCACTATCATCATCGCTGCGATCAGCCTCTTCGGCCTTGTGGAATCTCCGCTGGTGCTCATGCTTCTCCCGGTCCTTTTTGTGAGCGGCTTTATTTTCGCGGAGATATCGATGGCCTGCGTTGCCATCGTGCCCGGGATAGATTCCCTGAACTACTATTATACGCTCTTTATGACGCCCATGTTCCTCTTCTCAGGCATCTTTTTTCCGCTCGACCCGCTGCCGCCCTTCGTGACGCACATCGCTTATTTCACCCCTCTTTTTCATCTTACGAACATCTGCAGGTCTTTTGCAGCGGGCAGCATCTCCGCGGCGGCAGGCGACGTCGTATGGCTCTGCGTAGCCGCCATAGTCCTGGTCCCCCTGCCGTTTAAGCTGATGAAGAGAAGGATCATAGGATAGTGAAAGGTGAAAGGTGAAAGAACCTCGTAATTCGTGAACCGTAATTCGTAATTGGACAGAACGTTCTTTTCCGATCTACGATCTACGATATACGATATACGATATACGGTTTTATTGCCTGTTGTATACGAGGCAGCGCTCGTTCATGCATTTCAGTATCGTCATTGGCCTTGAAACCTTTCCCTGCAGGACGGCAAGCCTTTTCTTTTTAAGCACCGTAAATACGCTCTTCGGTGAATCGAGGAGCGCGCCAAGCTGGCCATCGTTGATGAAAATGTCTTTTGCGTCTTCGTACCGCGAACCCATCTCCAGCTCGCCTTTGTAGGAGGCTATTATTACCTTTGACCTTGTATAAAAGGGCAGCGTCTGGTCAAAAGAGGCGTAGTTGACGATGGTGTCCTGCCCGGTACTTTTCTGATCGATTATTGCTGCGAGCCCTTTTGTGGTGTTGATCCTGTCAAGAAGGGGGGTATT
>JAKQBZ010000094.1 GCA_029559435.1 Deltaproteobacteria bacterium
AAAACCCCGATACTATGCTGCCCAGAAAGACCCGCCGTCCCATGACAGGCTGCGCGCCCACCGCCTTTTCCCGTTTTATTGAGGGGACGCCTTTAAAAGGGAACGCGACCCGCTTGAAAGCGCATTGAAGCTTGCAGTCCATGCACAGGATGCAGTCGCTCTTCTGAAGCGTGTCCGCATCAAAGCCTGTGGGGCAGATATCCTTGCACTTGCCGCAGTCGGCGCAGAGCTTCCCCGGGATCCTTTTGAACAGGGAAAGGCCCCCCAGGATTCCCAGCAGCGTGCCGAGGGGACAGAGGTTTTTACACCAGTTTCTCTTTTCATACCTTTCGAGAAAGAGGATCCCCATGAAAAAGATGAGCGAGAGGAAGGCAAGGGGGTAGAATGTCTCCCTGAAGGGCAAAACGTAGTCGCGCAGGAAGGCGAACAGGGGATCGAGATAATCCCTTTTTTCTCCGAGCGCCGAGTATAGCCCGGCCCATCCGTTCCTCACAGTATACCCGAGAAGGGGATAGAGGAAAAATGTAAGTGCGCGGACGAGTATTGCAATGGGGTCAAAGACGCCCGCGATATTGACGTTGAAGAGGGCAGCGGCGAGGAGCGTGAAGAGGAGGTAATATTTGAACCGGCCCTTGAGGAATTTCAGAGGGGCCGATTTGCGTATTGTGCCGGTTATGAGGTCGATGATCGTGCCGAGGGGACAGATCCATCCGCAGAAGAACCTTCCGAGGATGGCCGAGGCGACGATCGTCATGAACCCCGGTATTAAAAGTATGGTCACCGCCTTGACAGCAAAGATGTAGCTGATCGTTACGAGAGGGTTTGCCCTGAAGAAGCTGTTGATCGCGGCAGAGATCTCATCCTTTCCCCGGTACTCGGTGTTGGCAAAGAGAATGATAAATATGGCCAGAAAGATAAGCTGCGAGATCCGGGAAGAGGTTATCTTCATAAACGCGCCGTCATGTATACCCGTCGATCAATGCGGGGCATCGCATACTCATGCCTTGATAAGTTTGATCTTGCTGAGGTTCATCTCTCCCAGTCCTCTTTTGTGCGCAGATACTGTGGTAGATATATCCTGGGGGTTGAGGCCGAAGAATGTCGTTGCGTAGGCATCGGCGGCGACAATATCAGTGGAAGCGATAACCCTGTTGAGGACCTTCACGTCTTTCAGGCTGCCGCCCTGCGGGCCATGATCGAGGAGTATCCGTGTGGCGTCGATGATCGTCAGGCGGCTCCTGACGGTCTGGTTCAGGTCGGCAAGGGCATCTTCCATGTTCCGGTGGATATACCCCCTGTTTCCGCCCATTATGCCCATCATGTTCTTCAATCCCAGCGTCAATCTCGTGAGCCCGTGGTGTTTCGCGATGGGCACATTGATTAGGACATCCGCAGACAGCGCCTCGTCGTAGAGCTCCCATTCCTTGAGGAAGCTGCCGTTGATCTTTATGTTTTTAAAGCGTTCCCGCTCGACGTGCTTCATCTCTACGTTCTTGAGGCCTTTCAGGATTGCCTGGATGCCGCTGTTTTCGTAGCACCTCCTGGGGTCATTGCAGGGGATGTCAAAGACCTTGACCCTTTTTGCCCCTGCCTTTACACATTCCTCGACGATCGCCTTCACGACGAGGGGGTGGGTGTTGGCAGCATATTCCGGCTTTCTGTCCCAGCCGATGTTCGGCTTGACGACAACGGTGTTACCGGGCTTTACGAATCTCTGCATCCCACCGAGCGCAGAAACGACGTTTCTTGTGATTGCCCCGTAGTCCTGTCCTTCGGCGAGAGCGACGACAGATTGAGCCTGGGCGAAGGCCTCGGGGTATATACCTCCCAGCAGGCATGAACCGACGGCAACCTTCAGGAAATCCCTTCTCTTCATGGTCTTATAAATGTAACTATTCCATTTTGTTTGTCAATAGCCAGATAGCTCATAACGGAACACCCGTAAGGCGTGAGGCGTAAGTCGTAAGGGGATGAACCCTGTGAAATGTGAAAGGTTATATATTTGAGAGTCTCTTCAGCGCATCAAGCTTGTCCCTGTCGCCCATCTTTGCCTTGTCGATGCAGTTTTTCAGGAATTCTATTGACCCTTCGTAGGTTTTTTTATCAACGGGGAAGGGGTGTCCGTCTTTCCCGCCGTGAGCAAAGCTGAAACGGGCGGGGTCTCTGAAGCTTGGAGGTTTTTGATAGATAAGCTCGGATACAAGGGCAAGCGCGGCAACCGTTCTCGGCCCGACGCCCTGTATCTGGATAATGTCTTTAAAGGTCTCAGGCTGCGATTCATGAATAAGCCTGAACATTTTTTGCAGGCGCTTCTCGTTGACATCTTTTGCGGAGATGTAATGTCGCTCCGGCATTGCAAGCGAGATCTCTTTCCATGTCCTCAGCATGGTATCGGGGTTTTCACCCGCAAAATTTACGGCAGCGCTCCTGGCGCCGGCGCTCTCGCCGGCAACAAAGTTGAGGACCGTCCCCCTCTCGTCGCAGGTTATGCCCGTATGCGGTTCGGAGGTCACGTCGAGGTTGTCCTTTGACAGCCACTGATAGCGCCGCGCATCTTTCTTCTCCCCGTTCATCCCCTGCTGGATGATCGCCCATTCGCCATGTGCCGTGAAGATAAAGGTGTGGTGGTAGAGGCTGTAGCCGTCCTGAACCGCCGTATTGTCGATCTTTGCGCAAAGGCGGCTTATCGTTTTAAGGTATTGAGAATCTATGCCCCATTTTTGACCATATAGGTCTATCTCCTCGGGAGTATGGATCGCACGTTTTGCCTTCCCGCCGCAAACAGCCAGGGGGATATCTTCGCCAAGAAGGGCGGCGCCCTCTTTGAGCGCACCGCAGAGCGTTGTGGTAAGGCCGCTGCTGTGCCAGTCAAAACCCACCGCACAGCCCAGCGCCTGGAACCAGACCGGGTCTGCAACTCGTTCCAGGAATTCATGGGGCCCGAATTCAAAAAGGATGATCTCTGTCAGAGCAGAGGCGATGCGCTTCATCTTCTGGAAAAGCCACGGAGGAGCTTTCCCGTAGTGGAGCGGAAGTGAAGTGATGGAACGTTTCATAAAAGGAGCGAGGAACGAGGGACAGGTTTTCTTTTCATCTTTTACCTTTCACGGGATCCACTTACGCCTCACGCCTGACGACTTACGGGCGCTCCGCCGTCAGCCGTTCCCTCGCATACTCCATCGCCTCTTCTTTTGTCGCTATCTCGCCGGCGACCTGTTTTTCGCGTATCTCGCTCAGGCATTTGCCGA
>JAKQBZ010000128.1 GCA_029559435.1 Deltaproteobacteria bacterium
ATTTTATCTTTTAACGTTGAACAGATTTTATATCAGCCATGAACTACGAGCTGTATTTCCTATCCTATCCTTATTCTCGGGTCGGCGAGGGCGTAGGATATGTCGGCGATGAGGTTGCCGAGGAGCGTCAGGAATGCGCCGATAACGAGGATGCCCATGATCGTCGGGTAGTCCCGCGCCATGACGCTCATGTAGAAAAGCTGCCCAATGCCGGGGATGGAGAAGATGCTCTCGAAGATGACGCTTCCGCCGATAAGCCCGGGGATAGAGAGCCCCAGTATGGTGATCACCGGCAGGAGGGCGTTTCGCAGGGCGTGTTTCTTGAGGACCATGCCTTCCGGCAGCCCTTTGGCGTATGCCGTCGTGATGTACTCCTGGCGGAGCACCTCGAGGAGGCTGTTCTTCATGTAGCGGGATATGCCCGCAAGCCCGCCGAAACCGGAGATGCAGACGGGCAGGATGAGATGCTTTGCCACGTCGATGGTTTTGTCAAAGAATGAAAGCTCGCTGAAATTGAATGACTTGATGCCTGATATGGGGAGCAGCTCGAGGTATACGCCGAAGAACATCATCAAAAGGAGCGCGATCCAGAAGGTCGGCGCCGCGTATCCTGCGAATACAAAGGACGTGAGCGCCTTGTCGAGGATGCTGTCCTTGTACCGGGCGCAGTAGATCCCTATGGGGATCCCCACAAGGAAGATGAGCGCCATGGAGAGGAGGTTGATGAGTATCGTTACGGGAAGCCTCTCTTTTATCTTGTTAATGACAGGCCTCCTGTCAGGCGCGAAGGACACGCCGAAATCGAATTTCACGATCCTCTTGAGCCACATCCAGTACTGCACGTGAAGGGGCTTGTCAAGGCCGTAAAAGGCGCGTATCCGCTCCCTCACCTGCTTGGTCACCTTGGGGTTCATGTCGGTATCAATGGCGCCGGGCTCTCCGGGCACAAGATGGATCACCAGGAATGAGATCAGGGTGATCCCGAAGAGCATGGGGACCATGAAAAAGAGCCGCTTAAGGAGATAGCGCAGCATTCGCCTTGTACCTCCTTTGGTTTTCCGGTACGTACCATTTGATAAAATTATGCATCAGGCCCGCAGCGGCAGGCTCAATGCCTTTAAACCTCTTGTGGATTGCGACCGTTGCGTAGGGATAAAAGAGAAACACATAGGGCGCCTCCTCGGCGATTATCTCCTGGAACCTTCCATAGTATCTTTTCCTCTCCGCCCTGTCAAAGGTGTGGCGAGCCTTTACGATAAGCTCGTCAACCTCTTTGTTTTCGAAGGATATGAAGTTGAGCTCCTTCGGCCCCTGTTTTGAGGAATGCCATATGTCATAAGGGTCGGGCTCGGGGTTGATCGACCACCCGAGGATGACGGCGTCGAAGTTCCTCTTGTCGATAAACTCGTTGATAAGGCTCGCCCATTCCAGGACCCTGATCTTCACCGTGATGCCGACCTCGGAGAGCCTCCGCTGGATCAATTCCGCGCACTGTATCCTGACGGTGTTTCCCTGATTGACGAGGAGCGTGAACTCAAAAGGGCTGCCGTTTCTTTTCAGCATGCCGTCTGTCCCCTTTTCGTATCCTGCCTCCCTTAAAAGCGCAAGCGCCTTTTCCTTGCTGTAGGGATATCTTTTTACATTGCCGTTATAGGCCCACATGTTCGGCGTAAAAGGCCCTGTAGCCTCTTCTCCCAGCCCGAGGAGTATGCCGTCGATTATCTCTTTCCTGTCGATGGCATAGGATATCGCCTTACGTACCCGCCTGTCTTTGAAGAGCCCGTGCTTCAGGTTGAACCCGAGATAGGTGTAGTTGAAGGCGAGGTATTTGTATTTGTTGTACTCCTGCTTGAACCTTGGATACTCTGTCTGCTTCAGGAATTGCAGCGGCGCAAGCCCCATCATGTCGATGCCGTAACGCTTGAGCTCAAGGAACATGGTGGCGCTGTCGGGGATGATGCGCATCATGTACCGGCCGATGTAAGGCCGCCCTTCGAAATAGTCTGCATTTGCCGTCAGGACAACCCTGTCGCCGGGTATCCATTCCTTGAAGACAAAAGGGCCTGTCCCGACAGGTTTCCTGTTAAGCGGCGACGCGGTAATATCCTTCCCTTCCAGAAGGTGCCTCGGCATGATCGCCGTTGCCCAGCTTATCAGCGCCGGCGCGAATGGTTTGTCGTAGGTCGCCCTGAAGGTGTAGTCGTCGAGCACCTCGGCCTTTTTCACGAGCTGAAAATCGGCCGCGTATGCCGTCGGCGTCTTTGGGTCGATGGTGACCTTATAGGTATACATGACGTCGTGGGCCGTGAAGGGTTTTCCATCGTGCCACTTCACGCCCCTCTTCAAGCGAAACGTTATGGAGAGGTTATCCTTTGAGATCTCCCAGGATTCGGCAAGGCTGCCGACGATGTTGAGGTCTTTGTCATATTTGACAAGGCCATTGTAAATCTGGCCCGCTATCTCATGGGACGCCGAATCTGCGGAGAGGAGCGGGATAAGATTCGACGCCTCTCCGATGGATGCCATAACGATCATATCCCCGTAAGCCGGCTTCCCCGGATCATCGTACGACATTGTTTCTTTCTGCTGCGAACAGCCGAAGAGCAGGGAGGCAAGCAATATAAAGAGAAGACAGTGTCTGGGTAGCATTGACGTGGTTATTCTAACAAAGGTATCCGTCAAAGTAAAGGAAGCGCTCAAAAAGCTTATACTCTCAGCTTTTGAAGTTAGGAAATGCCGGAATGCCATTCCCCTCCCTGCTTCGCTGCGCTCCATTACCCACTATCGATTCATAATGCGCTCAATCTGCAAACTCGCACTGCGTGCTCAGACAGTGCAGATTGTCCTGCGGAGCGCTTTTATTCATCGAGTGGGTACCCAATGGTGCTCGAAGGCGCGACTCGGGAAACGTCATCCCGGCATTATACCATTGAGATTGGGGCCAAGATGATTAATAAAAACCGCTTGACTTTGTTGCGTATTCGTCAATACTAAAGATATAAGGTTTCCAATTTATTTCGGCGGAGGGGGTTATGACGTTCGGAAAGAAGATTGCCATCAACACGGGCGGAGGCGATGCTCCGGGTCTGAATGCGGTCATTGAGGCCGTTGTTATGTCCGCATCGAAAAGGAACTGGGAGGTCTACGGCATAAAGAACGGCTACGCGGGGCTTCTGAATATCAACGAGATAGTGCGGCTTACCCCTGAGACAGTGCGCGGCATATCGAATATGGGCGGGACGATCATCGGGAGCACCAACAAAGGGAACCCGTTCGAGATGCCCGTCTCAACCGCAACGGGCGAGATAGAGATCCGGGACGTCTCAGACAAGGTCGTGGAGAATTTCCAGCGGCTTGGCTTCGACTGCCTCATTGCCGTAGGAGGGGACGGGAGCCTTAAGATAGCCCATGACTTCTACAAAAAGGGCGTCCCCGTCATCGGCGTCCCGAAGACCATCGATAATGACCTCGGGGGGACGGTGATCACCTTTGGTTTCGATACGGCGGTGAGCATAGCAACAGAGGCGATAGACCGCCTCCATTCGACCGCGCGCTCTCACGACCGCGTCATGGTCGTCGAGGTAATGGGCCGTCATGCGGGATGGATCGCCCTCAACAGCGGGCTCTCAGGGGGAGCGGACGCGATACTCCTCCCGGAGATACCTTTCGATATCGACAAGGTGTGCAGGCACATTATGGATAACGAGCTCCACGGCCGCCATTACGCCATTGTCGTTGCAGGGGAAGGGGCGGCCCCGGTAGGAGGGTCAGAGCTCTCAAAAGGGGCCGGCGAGATCGGAAGGCAGGACGTTGTCCTTGGCGGGGTAGGCGAATACGTTGCAAAGGCTATAGCGAAGAAGACCGGCAAGGACACCCGCTCCATCGTCCTGGGGCATCTTCAGAGGGGCGGGTCGCCCACAACCTTTGACAGGCTTGTTTCGCTCCGCTTCGGCGCGGCGGCGGTGCGCACGGTCGAGGCCGGGCAGTTCGGCGTCATGATCGCCCTGATCCCGCCGGAGATGAAGGGCGTGCCCCTCGCGGATGTGATCGGCAAGATACGGAAGGTCCCCCTCGATGCCGATTCAATCCAGACTGCGCGGGAGATGGGGATCAGCCTTGGGGATTGAGAATCTTTTTCATCCGCTGCCGGATACGAAGACGGAAGAGGTTATCGAAACCCTTTTGGAGAATGAGCATTGCAGGATCGAAAGGATCGTCTCTGAGGGGCAGGCAACGCCGCCGGGGGAATGGTTTGACCAGGAGACCGATGAATGGGTGATACTGCTCCAGGGGAGCGCCGGCCTCGTGTTCGAGGGCTCACAGGAGGCCTCTGTGATGCGGCCCGGTGATTATTTGTTCATCCATGCCCGCAGGAAACATCGCGTCGAATGGACGGACAAAACGCAGAAAACCATCTGGCTCGCGCTACATAGCAAAAAGTAGCATAGAGCAAAGAATTGCCGACAGACAATCTGAATCCTGATGGTCCTTCGCAGCCTGCTGCGGGGCGACAATGTTCCCTCCCCCCGCGGGAGAGGGTCAGGGTGAGGGGGCATGATCATGCCGCCTCTATCCTCTGATGCCCCGCCGCTTGTGGCAGGGTAGTTTATATTTCCCTTAGCCTTCTGTCCCGCGCTTATTGCCTTGACAAGCATCTGCCCCCATTGCATAATAAGGCATGGATCTGCTGAAGGCCATTCACGAGCGAAGGAGCATCAGGAAATACAGGAAGGACGCTGTCCCCGAAGAGATCATCGTTGAGATCCTCGAAGCGGCGCGGCGTTCCCCGTCGTGGGCAAACACGCAGG
>JAKQBZ010000171.1 GCA_029559435.1 Deltaproteobacteria bacterium
GTACACCGGCAGAGATTTCCCTCCAGGGCCCTCTGGATCTCCTGCCGCGATGGCTTTGCATTGGCAGAAAGCAGGGCCGTTGCCGAAACGATCATGCCTGAAGAACAGAACCCGCACTGGACTGCGCCGCGATCGATAAACGCCGTCTGCAGGGGGCTCAGCTTTCCGCCGGCGGCAATGCCTTCAATGGTCGTGATCTTTTTCCCCACCACGCCGACAGCGAGCATCAGGCAGGCAAGCACCGGCTGGCCATCCAGAAGGACCGTGCAGGAGCCGCATTCCCCGGTGCCGCATCCTTCCTTGGCGCCCGTAAGGGAAAGCTTGTTCCTTAACACGTCGAGCAGCGTGTCCCTGTCCTCCACCGTCACGAGGCGCTCTTCGCCGTTCACGGTAAGGGTGATGATCTTCCCCGAACGCTTCTCCTTCTCAAGATCTTTGACATTGCCCCTCTTCATAAATGCTCCTTGTCCTGCCGTGAAAACACCCGTTATTTGATGTGCGCAGTACAGGCAATATACCACTCCTGTGCGTTTATATCAAGGGGGGTACAGCGTATCCCCATTGACATTATATTGCCGCTATTATAGATTCATCGTAAGCGCACCCATGCGGGAGGTTTAATATGAATATGACCATGAAAAGCATCTCCATAGTTTTGATATGTTCCATTGTTGTTGCCTTTGCCGCCTGCCAGAGCTACCAGAGGCAGGTCGTGCCGTTCAAAATGCCTGCCGCTTACCCCAACGCCACCGGGGCTGCCGGGGCCATCATCGCCTCAAAGTCATACGACAGCAAGGAGGCGCAGGCGGTGTTCGGTTTTGATATAGTCGGCGCAGGCGTTGTGCCCGTACAGGTCCTCTTCGACAACAAGGGCGAGCACCCCATCGAGATCATCCCCGACCAGACCTTTCTCACCGACAGCGATGACAACCTGTGGCCTATCCTCGAATCGAGCCTTGCATACGACCGTATAGCAAAGAAGACAGAGCTCGGCAGGGTTGCGCCTGAGGCGACAAAATTGGGCGCCCTTACCGGCATTGCCGGCGCCATGATAGGGGCTGCCGTCGGCGTAGTCACGGGAACGAATGTCGGCGAGGCGACGCTGAGCGGCGCTGCCCTCGGCGCAGCAGCAGGGGCAACGATGGGCGGAGCGAAAGGGCTGCTTGAATCAGACGTGAAGGAAAAGATAAGGGGAGACCTCCAGAAAAGGTCTCTCGAGAACAAGACGATCAACCCCGGCGACCTGGCTTACAGCTTTGTATTCTTTCCCGGTGAATCGGCAAAACCGGTAGGGCTCCGGCTTAAGCTGAAGGAAAAGGATACAGGGGCTTTCCATACCCTTATTATGAAACTACAGTAAAGATTCAGCTATCAGCAGACAAAAAATGCAGGCTAAGGTTCAGGCTAAGGTTAAGCAAACTGCCGGTTCTCCTCAGCCTCAGCCTCAACCTGATTCTTCTTGCTATCAGCTATGAGCCGCTTTTCTCTTATTTCGTCTGGACGTACCGTTGTCCCATCCATATAAGAACAAAGCTGAAGATGATCTTCAGGTGCAGCTCAGGGAGGATGTTCGCTACTGTTCCCCCTATGTAGCCTCCCACAATAGCCCCGACAGAAATGCCTGCCGCTACATTGAGCTGTACGTTGCCGAGCCTGTAATGGGTGAAGGCGCCGATCAGGCAGACGGGCATCATGGCAAGAAGGGATGTGCCCTGGGCGAGTTGCTGGGGCATGCCTGCCAGGAGCACCATCGGAGGGATCATTACAACGCCGCCGCCGCCGCCCATCATACCGGAGACGAAGCCGGTAACGACCCCTGTGCCAAGGAAGATGATAACGTACACCGCGGGCCCAAGCTGGGCAGTTGACCTTGGCAAAAAACCTCTTATGAAAAGAAGAAGCGCCACACAGATAAGCATCACGCCAAAGGCCCTCTTCAGTTTCTTTTCAGGCAGAGAGTTGGCATACAGCGCGCCAAACCGGGCGGTGATCATGGCGGTCGCCGCAATCAGCGCGGCAACCTTCCAATCCGCTGCCCCGTGAAAGTAATACGTTACGGCGCCCGCGAGGGCAGTGAAAACAACGGCCACCAGGCTCGTTCCGTGGGCCTTTAGCTGCGTGAGCTTGAGCAGCATAGTCATGAGCGGGATCATGACCACCCCGCCCCCGAGGCCGATGAGGGCGCCAAGAAAGCCGCCCGCGAGACCGATGGCCAAACCGAATAAGCTGTTCATTGTTCTCTCAAGATCCCTTTTAGAATAAATGAGTCTCCACTATACCACATCGACAGAAGGTAATCCAGAAGCCCCGACATGCCACTTAGAGACCGTATATCGTATATCGCTATGAAATCCTAAATTCTAATTTCTAAATCCTAAACAAATTCAAATATTCCAATGTTCAAAATTTAAAACACGTTGAAGGTTTTTTTGTTTGGAACCTTTGATATTTGAGTTTTGATATTGTTTAGTATTTGGTGCTTAGATATTAGTGCTTGTTCCTTTCATGAGCTATCAGCTATGAGCCGGTTTCCATTTGCCGCTTGACTTACTATTGCCCATGCTATACAAATTGTCCATGCGGTTCATCGCTGATCTCCATATCCATTCCAGCTATTCCCGGGCAACGAGCAAGGACATGGTCCCCGAGGCGCTGTGGAAGTGGGCCCAGATAAAAGGCATTACCGTAGTCGGCACGGGTGATTTTACCCATCCCGCATGGCTTGCTGAGCTCAGCAAAAAGACCGAACCGACAGGCAACGGACTGCTGAGGCTCAAAAGAGAATTCGAGGGCGGCGATGTCCCCGACTCGTGCAGGGCCGACGTCTTCTTCATGCTCTCTTCGGAGATCAGCACCATATACAGCAAGAACGGGAAGACAAGAAAGGTCCACTCCATCATCTTTGTCCCGCAGATCTCCGACGCCCTGAAGCTCAGCCTCGCGCTGTCAAAGATAGGGAACCTGAACGCTGACGGGAGGCCTATACTCGGGCTCGACGTGAAAGAACTTCTGAAGATCGTCCTTGATGTGTGTCCCGGGGCGCTTTTTGTCCCTGCCCATGC
>JAKQBZ010000175.1 GCA_029559435.1 Deltaproteobacteria bacterium
CGTCAACTCAGCAACAAGCCAGCAGACGATCTTCTCATATCCGAATTTCCAGGCTGAAGTAGGCTATTCTTCAGATGCCTGCGGTAAGATCGGCCCCTGGATGATGCAGTTCGCCCTCGGTGGCTTTGCCGGCAAGAACAAGATAGCCAGACGTTCAGGCGCGGCAGGGACAGAATGGTATGACGACGACGTTGACAACTGGGGCCTTGCATTCAAGGGCTACATCCCCATAATCCCTGAGAAGAAAGGGAACAAGGCCGGCGCGCTCGCCATCACAGGCAGCGGCTTCCTGGCACAGGGCCCGAATGCATTCTTCGGTCCGTGGTCCTATGACGGATACGTATCGGGTGCGGCAATCCCCGCAAACACCAGCTTCTCTGCATACAACGGAACAGTAGCAGGCTTCTGGAGTGAGATCACCTATTACTTCCTCGACAACGTCTTCATCAACGGCCTTTATGGCTATGCACGGTACAACTGGAGCGACTCGATCAGGGGCTTAACTACACCTGGTACGGGTGTCGCAGGGGTTAACGCCATTAACTCAACAGACATCCAGAGCGTACAGCACATGATAGTCAACATAATGTATGATGTGAACCCTGCAATCAGGATGGGCATTGGCTGGACACACTTAATGACAGGCTATGCAAACGTCCAGGCAGCAGGCGGCGGCGGCAAATCCGGCAGTCTTGATGCTGCAAGGGTTGCTGCATGGTACTTCTTCTAAGAGACTGCTGAACAGGAACACAAAAGGGGACTTCGGTCCCCTTTTTTTATTGCCTCCCCCCTCTCCCTGACCCTCTCCCGCAAGGGGAGCGGGAACTATGATACTGCGTACGACCTGTGCCCTGACCCTCTCCCGCAACTCGATGCTGGATACTTGATGCTCGATGCTGGACGGACTCTTCTTGTTGACAACATGGGCCGGCTTTGTTATGCTCTTTTCGCCTTTTAAGGTACAGGCAAAAAGCCGGAGTGGTGGAACTGGCAGACGCGCCGGACTCAAAATCCGGTGGTGCTTGGCACTGTGCGGGTTCAAGCCCCGCCTCCGGCAATAATAAATCAGCGATCAGCAGACAGCTTTCAGCTTACAGCCGCCAGAAATAACCCTATACCAAAAAAAACTAAAGTTATGCCATATTTCATTCAAAAATAGCAGGCAACGGAGCTGTATCAATGAAGGCAATATGGCATCAGTGGATGTAGCGGGAGAGCGCCTTCTGCGCCCTCTGCAGGTCTTCTTCGGTGTCTATGCCGAACCCGTCGTACTGGGTCGTCAGGACCTTGATCCTGTAACCGTTCTCGAGGACCCGTAATTGCTCCAGCGACTCCGTCTCCTCGAGCCTGCCCTTTTCCATCCCGACAAACTTCTCAAGCAGGGCAATTGAGAACCCGTAGATGCCGACGTGTTTGTAAAGCGCTGCCCTCCTGTCATCGCGCACATATGGGATGGGCGCGCGCGAAAAATAGAGTGCATATCCTGCGCGGTCGAGGACGACCTTCACGGTATTGGGATCTTCGTATTCATGGTTGTCTTTCAACGGGCAGCAAAGGGTTGCCATATCAATGCGCTCGCCGTCAATGACAGAGAAGATCGCGTCTATCATGTCAGACCTTATAAAAGGCTCGTCTCCCTGGAGGTTGATCACGACGCCGGCGTTCCTTTCCCGGACAGCCTCGTATACCCTGTCCGTGCCGCTTGTGCAGGCCACGCTGGTCAGGACAGCCTCAGCCCCAAAGGACCGCGCTGCATCCTGTATCTGCTCATCATCGGTAGCGATAAGGATCTCGTCTGCCAGGCGGGATTCCCGCGCCCTTTCATAGACCCATTGGATAAGGGGCTTCCCGCACAGGTCCAGCAAAGGTTTTCCCGGCAGCCTCGTGGACCCGAACCGCGCCGGTATGACAACGATCTTTTTCATTTTTATGATTTCCTGACTGAAAAAATTATAGTGGAAGGAACAGGGATAAGCAAGGAATAATTGCCACATGAAGGTTTGGCTACAACTGATCTAACGGTCTTAAGGGGTGGTGAAGGTGGCGGTGATGTTCGTATCGGCGGTGAGCGTTACCAGGCAGGTCCCCGTCCCGGAGCATCCCCCGCCCGACCATCCTGCAAAGGTGCTTCCGGCATTCGCTGTTGCCCCGAGGGCCACGATGGTGCCGTTGCCGAAATATGCCTCGCACAGATTGCCGCAAAGGATGCGCTCCGGGGAGGTCATGCTCAGCGAAGTTGCCACCGTCCCCGAACCGCTGCCCGCTTTGATTATCCTTAGCTGCTGCACCACCTTGTTATAGATCTGGATCTGATCCATCACGACGCTGTTGTAATAGTTCTGGCCGTAATCGCCAAACCGCAATGGCTGGGTGTTCACGATGCTGCCGCCTGCAAGATTATCGCGGTGCGTGGCGTTTGCCGAACCGCCGCCGACGTACACCTTGACGCCCGACGCAAGCCCGTTGCCGTTATAGGTCGCGGCTACATGATACCATACGTTGAGCGTGCTGACCGGCGTCGTATTGTACACCCATATCATCGGCCCCGCCCTGCCGGTCAATTGGTTCGTAAGCTGGAATGCAAGCCGGTTGTACCCGACAGCCGGCTGGTTATATGCCGAGCTATGTATCTCGAAATAATATCCGCTATAAGCCGGCGCTGCCCCGCCCTTTGATACCAGGGGATATATAAGCGATGCCGGCGCAGAGGTCGGCTGCTTCGTTAATTTCACCCACATAACGATCGAGAACGGCTGGTTGTGCTCGAAGCTAAAGACCGGGTTGCCGATTCCCTGATTGTAAGGGGTCAGGCTGGCAACCCCCCTGAAATACAGCGCGCTGCCCGACGCCCCCGCCACAGAGGTAACGCTCCCGCCCGCGGCGGTAGCAATTGTCCCGCCGGGGTTGGCAGGGTCATCAAAATTCCACGACCCCAGAGGACAATCCCTCACGTTCAATTTCAACGCCCTCTGAGCGGTATTGCCGTCGCCGTCATTCCTGGAAAATGTTATGGTGTGTACCTGGGCAGGGCCGCCCGGCGTACCGGATATCAACCCGCTGCTTGCGTTTATCGACAATCCTGACGGCAAGGCGGTGCCGGCCCAGTTGCCGTATGGCGGCACCCCGCCGTCGCTGTACATGGTCGCGCTGTAAGGCTGCCCGGTACATGCATCCGGCAGTTCATTATTTATTATTCGGAATGCGCCCTGCGCTGTCCCATAGCACCCCGCTTTGTTCTTCAGCTCTTCCAGCGTCACCCATCCGGCAATATCGTCGTGGGGCTCAGCGCGCGCGCCGCCCAGGTCTCCGGCGTAGTTGTCTACATTGAGCCCGGCAGGATACACATTAACAATCGTCGCCCCCGTTACCGCCTGGGTACCCGCTGTCTGGTTGTTCACGTTCTCTCCCCCGCTTACAATGAGAAAGGCGACATTCGGAATATCCGTGTACGTCGCACAACCCGCATCCGCACAGTTCCTTACCGTCAGGTTGGCCGTTCTCCTCCCGCATATCGCGTCAACGGACCCGGCAGGGATAGAGGTTAAATTATTATCAACAACATAGTGTACCTGATTGCCCCACGCGTCATTCGATCTTTTCATGATAGCCGCAATCTCCGCTGTCGTGGGAAGCCTGCGGTTTGTTGCGGCATAGCCGACAACTGATTGAATGCTCTCGTCGATGATGTTATGCGTTTCAGCTATTTTTGTTCTTTTCGTCAACGATCCGGTTACCATTATTCCGGCAGTGACAATCGAGGTAACGAGCATGAGCAATATCGTTACAAACAAAAGGGTCATCCCTTTGTTGTTCATATGCATACGGAGGGAATGATCTTCAGCCTTCCTGCTCATTGCCTGTCAGGGGCTTATGGTCAGGACGAAGGGTTTGCTGGCGCAGTTATCCCGATTAGTGCTTGACGATGTGTCATTACAGGCAAC
>JAKQBZ010000176.1 GCA_029559435.1 Deltaproteobacteria bacterium
CCGGATGATAACGGCATCGCCCGCCCCTATCCTGCCTTCCATGATGGCCTTCCCGGCATCTTCCTCGCTTTCAAAGACCTTTGCCCTGCCTTCAAAATGCCACAGGCTCTCCGACACCCCGATCCTCTTCACTATTGAACCCTGGGGCGCAAGGCTCCCTGTCAACACCGCGAGGCCGCCCTTTTCGTGATAAGGCGCGTCGATGCGGCGGATAACTTCATGGCCGGCAACATTGACGCCCTTAAGGATATCGCCAACCCTACCGCCGGTTACGGTCAAGCATTTCTTATTGATCAGGTTCTTTTTTGTCAGTTCCTTCATTATCCCGTAAACACCGCCTGCCTCAAAAAGGTCTTCAAGGTGGTGCGGTCCGGCCGGGCTCATATTGCAGACGTGCGGAACCTTTTCTGACAGCTCGTCGAAAAGCGTCAAAGGCAGCTTGATGCCCCCTTCATTCGCAATCGCAGGGAGGTGGAGCGCCGTGTTCGATGAACCGCCGAAGGCCATATCGACCGTGATGGCATTTTTAAAGGCTTCAAGGGTCATAACATCCCGCGGCTTTATATCCTTCTTTACAAGCTCAACGATCTTCTGCCCTGCCAGTTTGGCAAGCCTTATCCGGGCAGCGTGGACCGCCGGTATCGTGCCGTTTCCCGGCAGGCCTAAGCCAAGCGCCTCTGAAAGGCAGTTCATTGAATTCGCCGTGAACATGCCGGAGCAGGAACCGGCGCCCGGGCATGCGCACTCCTCGAGCATGGAGAGCTCGACTTCGGTCATGAGACCGCCTGCGACCTTTCCTACCCCTTCGAAGACAGAGATAAGGTCTACGGCCTTCCCTTGAAAACGGCCTGCAAGCATGGGCCCCCCGCTTACCATGACGGCCGGAATGTTAAGCCGCATGGCTGCCATCATCATTCCCGGTATGATCTTGTCGCAGTTCGGCATCAGCACGATACCGTCAAAGGGGTACGCCTTCGCCATTACCTCAACGGAATCACAGATAAGCTCCCTTGATCCGAGAGAGTATTTCATCCCCTCGTGGTTCATGGCGATCCCGTCGCATATGCCGATCGTCGAAAATTCCATCGGTGTCCCGCCCGCTATCCTGATGCCATCCTTGACGGCCTGAGAGACCCTGTTGAGGTGAATATGTCCTGGTATCAGCTCGTTTGCAGAGTTTGCTACGCCGATGATCGGCCTTTCTATCTCCTGGGATGTATACCCCATGGCGCCGAAAAGGCTCCGGTGCGGCGCCTTCTCAACTCCTTTTTTCATTCTGTCGGACCTCATTGCCATACCTCCTCTTTAAAAAAAAATACCTTCCTTAATTAAAAATTAACAATCTACCGCTAAGTTATACAAGATTATTATACGGAGGCCCACTTTGCAACAGAATATTATGGAGCATAACATACCGTTTCAGAAAAGGCTTTTCAAAAATCGGGCAATGGAGTAATCTGGTCTTATGGGCAGCCAATTAATAGCCATCGTAGATGACGAGCCCGACATCCTTGAGCTCGTCGGGATCAATTTAAAAAAATCAGGGTTTAAAGTAAGCGGATTTTCCGAGGTGGAAGGCTTTTACAGATCCCTCCATACCGCCTCTCCAGACCTGATAATCCTTGACCTTATGCTCCCCGGTATCGACGGTTTCGAGGTTTGTAAATATTTGAAAAATAACGATAGATATGCGTCCATCCCAATTATTATGCTTACCGCAAAGACCGCGGAGGCCGAAAAGGTCCTCGGCCTGGAGCTGGGCGCCGACGATTATGTCACTAAGCCTTTTTCACCCAGGGAGCTCACCGCAAGGGTCAAGGCAGTCTTAAGAAGGCATGAACATAAGATGGGATCAAAGATGATCGAGGTCAAGGATATCCTCAGGATCGACCTGGAAAAATACGAAGTAGAGGTGGAAGGCAGAAAGGTTGATCTTACTCCCACGGAATTCAAAATCTTAAATCTTCTTGCTGCAAAATCCGGCAGAATATATTCCCGCGATCAGATCCTCGATCACCTTTGGGGAAAAGAAAAATTTGTCATCGACAGGACTGTGGACGTCCATATCAGGCACCTCAGGGGAAAGCTCGGCAGCGCCGGCCGGTTCATTAGAAATATTCGAAGCATAGGATATAAGTTCGAAGCATGAAGAGAACTCTGTTCTTTAAGATATTCGGCGGATATTTTGTTCTAACGATAGCGCTCTCAGCCTTGATACTTGCAATTTCATTCCCCGTGATACGCCACTATCACATAGAAACTATTGCAGGCGGCCTGCGAGACCTCGCCACCGTGATCGGGGCGCAAATTTCTCAGCCCCTTATCGACGGCAATCTTCAGAAGCTCGATGCCCTTGCAAAGTCCTCAGGAAAAGATACCGGTACGCGGATAACCATCATAGCGTTTAACGGGGCCGTCCTTGCCTATTCTGAAGAAGACCCTAAAAAGATGGAGAACCACCGGACGAGAACCGAGGTCGCTTCCGCCCTTGAGGGGTCTCCGGGGAGGTTCGCAAGATTCAGCGACACCCTGAAAAGGGAGATGCTCTATGTTGCCGTTCCAATCTATAAAGATAAAAAAGTAATAGGCGCCGTCAGGCTGAGCCAGTATTTAAAAAATATTGATACGATTACCAACCGGATCAGATGGTCAATCTTTCAGATCACCCTTTTTATCATTGGCGCATCCCTCGTTGCAGCCTTTATCTTTTCGAACAACCTCTCGAAACCGATCCACGAGCTGATTGCCGCTTCACAGAGGGTTGCAAAGAACGATTTCAATGTAAAGGTTTTCCTCAAGAACAGGGACGAGCTCAGGGACCTTGCTGAAAATTTTAATGACATGGTCAGCCGCATAAAAATGCTTTTCTCGGAGCTGTCCAGGCAGAAGGAAGAATGGAACAGCGTCATTCTGTCGCTGCGGGAAGGGTTTCTTATACTCGACAAAGGGGAAAAGGTCGTTTTTTTCAATGAAAGCTTCAAATCGATCATCAACGCAAACCCCGATAAAGGAAAGTTCTACTGGGAAGTAATCAGGGAGCCGAAGCTGAGCGAATTGATAAAAAATGTTCGCGAAACAAAGCATAACCACATTAAAGAGATCGAGTTTAACAACAGGACATTCTCTTGCAGCGCTACGTTCTTGAATTTGCAGGAAGAGATCGCGATAGTGTTCCATGATATTACTGATATAAAAAACCTGGAGAAGATCAAGACCGATTTTGTCCAGAACGTATCCCACGAATTACGGACGCCTTTGACGTCAATCAAAGGCTTCATCGAAACCCTTGGAGAGGCGGTAAGCAGCACAGAACAAAAACATTACGTCGATATCGTGAAGCGGAACACCAACCGGCTGATCAATATAATCAACGACCTGCTCCTTTTGTCCGAGCTTGAAGAAAAACATATGGAACCCGAACTTGAAAAGGTTGACCTGAAGGTTTTGATGGAAAACTCGGTAAAGATCTTCGAGCAGCAGCTTGCCGAAAAGGGCTTGGACCTCGCAGTCGCGATCAACCCCGGCGCGCCTATCATTAAAGGCGACGCCTTCAAGCTTGAGCAGATGATCATCAACCTTCTCGATAATGCCGTCAAATACACAGAAAAAGGCGGGATCGCCTTATCGCTCGAGCCCGGGAAAGATACGGTAATATTCACCATACAGGATACGGGCATCGGAATCCCGGGCGACCATCTTTCAAGGATATTTGAAAGGTTCTATGTCGTCGACAAGTCGCGGTCCAAGAGGCTTGGCGGCACCGGCCTGGGCCTCTCTATCGTGAAGCATATTGTCTTGTTCCATAACGGTAAGATAGACGTGCAAAGCACCCCGGGGGTGGGGACCAAGGTTGCCGTTGCACTGCCTCTTGACCCTGCTTTGTCCCTATGAGCGGCAAGAATGCCTTTTTCTCACTTGATTTAACCCGGATAGCATAAAAACGCTTTTTATGGTAGGATATTACAAAATTGCATAAAGGGGGCAGCAATGAAAAAGAAAGAGGCAAAGAAACGGGTAACCTTCAAATTGGAAAATCCTTCCGCCGGGGAGGTCTTTCTTGCCGGCTCTTTTAATGCCTGGAGCCCTACGGCAAAAGCCCTCAAGAAGGATGCCAAAGGCATCTGGAAAACGACGATGATGCTGTCTCAGGGCGTCTATGAATACCGGTTCATTGTCGATGGCGTGTGGCAGGACGACCCTGCAAATCAGGAAAAAAGCATGAACGAGTTCGGCTCGCATAATTCCCTATTGAAGGTATGATATCGAAAAATCCTAAAAAGCTTGTCAGGCCCTTTTTGGCCTGTCAAGCTTCACCTTGGTGATCCTTCTCCCTTCGACCCC
>JAKQBZ010000210.1 GCA_029559435.1 Deltaproteobacteria bacterium
CGTTGATTTAAACAAGCATCCAGCATCCAGTATCTCGCATATGGTTCGATTGTTCTTTCAGTTCACTAAATCTCTTGACAAAGCCCCTTTATTCTGCTGAAAATAATAAGTGAATTTGTTAACAAGCAGGAAGACAATAACCATAGAGGAAAAACGGAGAAGGAGGTGAAGCGTTAATCGTATTTTAAATCCAGGCGTTACGCCATATTTGGGGGAAACATGAAGAAAGAATTGATGCAAGGAAACGCAGCAGTCGCAAGAGGTGCCTGGGAGGCAGGCGTTAAGGTCGCCACTGCATATCCCGGAACACCGAGCAGTGAGATCTTACAGGATGTTGCCAGTACGTATCCTGAAATCTATCCGGAATGGGCGCCGAACGAAAAGGTAGCCGTTGAGGTGGCAGCCGGCGCTGCACTATCCGGTGTACGGTCAATGGCCGCCATGAAGCACGTTGGCCTGAACGTTGCCGCCGACCCTTTTATGACCCTTGCCTACACCGGGGTCAAGGGCGGGATGCTGGTCGTAGTCGCCGATGACCCGAACGTCCACAGCTCCCAGAACGAGCAGGACAGCAGGAACTGGGCGCGGTTTGCAAAGGTCCCCATGCTGGAGCCGTCAGATGGCCAGGAGTGCAAGGATTTCGCAAAGATCGCCTTTGAGATCAGCGAAAAGTTCGATACGCCGGTAATGTTGAGGACAGAGACCAGGGTTGCCCACTCAGATTCTCCGGTTGTCCTCGGCGAGAGGAAAGAGTCGACAATGACCCCGGGGCTCGATCCAAAAGATACTCCGAAATACGTTATGGTCCCGGCGTACGTACGGGTAAGAAGGAAATTTGTCGAAGAGAGAATGAGGAAGCTTGAAGCGTACGCAGACAAATTCAAATACAACGTCATGGAGATCAACGATACAAAGATCGGCGTCATCTCCAGCGGCGTCTCCTACCTTTATGCAAAAGAGGCATTCCCGGAATGGTCATATTTGAAGCTCGGCATGGTATGGCCCCTTCCGAAGAAGATGATCGCCACATTTTTCAAGAAGGTGAAAAAGGTAATTATCGTGGAAGAGCTCGACCCGTTCCTCGAGACGGAGATAAAGGCAATGGGCTACAAGGTATTCCACGGCAAAGATGTGATTCCCAATATGTATGAGCTCTCTCCCGAGATCGTCGAGAGATCGCTGAAAGGAAAGGCATATAAGCAGCCAAAGATCAGGGTTAAACCGGAAGACCTTCCCAGAAGGCCGCCAAACCTATGCGCCGGCTGCTCGCACAGGCCGTTGTTCTATGCCCTCAAGAAGCTCGGCGCCTATGTGTTCGGCGATATCGGATGCTACACCCTGGCTGCAGCGCCGCCCCTCCAGGCACTCCACGCATGCATATGCATGGGCGCCAGCGTCGGCATGGCGCACGGCGCGATGAAGGCCCTCGGCAGCGAAGGCCTGGGAAAGGTGGTTGCCGTCATCGGCGACTCCACATTCCTTCACGGCGGAGTAACGCCTTTGATGGACGTTGTCTACAATAAGGGCAATTCCACCACGATCGTCCTTGACAACAGGATCACCGGCATGACAGGCCATCAGGAACATGCCGGAACAGGCTTCACCATCAGGCAGGAACCGACAAATATGGTCGATTATGAGGTGCTCGGCAAGGCCCTTGGCGTGAAGAGCATCAGGAAGATAGACCCCTACGACATAAAAGGCTGCATGGAGATCATCAAAGAAGAGATGGCAAAGAACGAGCCGTCAATGATCATCTGTAAGGACAGCCCGTGCATGCTACTCCGCAGGGCGAAGCCGCTGGAAAAGTTCAAAAACCCCTTCTATTTCATCAATGCCGACAAGTGCCGTGGCTGCAAGATGTGCCTCGAGATCAACTGTCCTGCCATAAGCTGGCGTGCAGGCGAAGGTGAGACCAAGGACGGGCACAAGCGAAAAGGAACTGCATATATCAACCGTGATCAGTGCGTCGGCTGCGAGGTCTGTGTCCAGGTATGCAAGTTCGAAGCCATTGTACCAGGCCAAAAGTGAGGAGGTGGAGAATGAAAAAGAACATAAAAAAGAACGGAAAGGTCACAAATATATTTCTTTCCGGTGTTGGAGGCCAGGGTACTATTCTTGCGAGTAATATCCTTGCCGAAGTATTCCTCAAGGCCGGGTTCGACGTAAAAAAGGCAGAAGTTCACGGGATGGCGCAGAGGGGCGGCGACGTTACCACCCATTTCCGGTTCGGCAAGAAGGTCTATTCGCCGATCATCAAGTACGGCGATGTTGACTTTCTCCTCTCCTTCGAGCTTCTCGAATCGATACGGTACATCAACTGGGTAAAGCCCGAGGGAAAGATCGTCATCAACAACCAGGAGATCTTCCCGCCCGCCGTCAACCTCGGCCTGGCGCAGTACCCGCAGGATGTTGAAAAGGCATTCAAAAAACATTTCAAAGAAAATGTCCACATGATCAACGGGCAGGAGATCGCAAAGAGCCTCGGCAACATGCAGGCAGCGAATGTCGTTCTCGTTGGAGCGTTCTCAAACTTCTTCCCGGAGATCAAGGATGAGCAGTGGATCGATGCGCTCAAGACGCTGCTCGCACCGAAATTACATGACCTTAATGTCAAAGCTTTCTATGAAGGAAAAAAGGCCCTCTAAAAGGGGGCCTTTCCCCTTTTCTTTTATCTTAGCCCTCGTTTCTTCTGTCATTTGTATCCTGACAATTGCAGGGATGGTACACGCAATGGAGATATTCTCATTAGAGAACGGCTTAAAATATATTTTTGAAAAGAGACAAGGCACAGGCGTTGTCGCTGTCCAGATATGGGTAAAGACGGGCAGCCAGTACGAACCGGAGAAGATAGCCGGCGTTACCCATTTCATAGAGCACCTTATATTCAAGGGCACCGAAAGGATGAAGCCGAACGAGATGGCATCGAGGATCGAGGCCCTCGGAGGAAGCATCAATGCCTTTACCTCATACGACAACACCGTCTACTATATCGTTATTCCAAAGAAAGGGTTCGAAGAGGGCATGGAGCTGCTGCTCGATGGCGTTAACAACCCTGCCTTTCCTGAAAAAGAGATCGAAAAAGAACGGAAAGTTGTCCTGGAAGAGATAAAGATGGGGGAAGACGAGCCACAGAGGAAGCTCTTCAAGGAGCTCTTTGCGGCCAGCTATGAAGGCCAGCCCTACGGGAGGCCTATTATCGGCTATACCGAAACGGTAAGCAGCATGACAAGGCAGGACATCCTCGCCTACTTTGCCGGCCATTATGCTCCCGACAACATGACCGTTGTTGTCGTCGGCGATTTTGATGAGCATGCGGCACGGTCGTTGATCAAAAAGTACATGTCCGCGAAAAAGAAAAAGAGGCAGATCGTCAGGGAGGAAAAGAAAAAGAAGGCAGGGGGCGGCGAAGCGAAGATCGTCGAAAGGGATGTCAGGGAAACCTATTTCGCCTTTTCATGCCCGATACCGCAGAAGGTGCACGAGGATATACCTGCCCTGGAGATGCTTGCAAATATTCTCGGAGACGGAGAAAGCGCCCGCCTTCAGGAAGAGCTGAGGCGAAAAAAGGCGATAGTGACGAATATAGGGACATATATCTTTGCGCCGAGAAACCCCGGCCTTTTTGTGATCTATGCCACCTTTAAGGAAAGGCCCCCCGAGGCGGTCATGGCCGCAATCGAAGAGCAGCTGAAGAAGGTGCAGCGCGAAGGAGTTACCGGCTGGGAGATGGAAAAGGCGAGGAATATGATCAAGGCCTCCTACGTCTATTCTGCAGAGACCGTGCAGGGGAAGGCCATGCAGGTTGGTAATTTTCAAACCCTTACCGGCGATGCCTATTACCTCGACAAGTACCTCCTTGCCCTCGATAAAGTGACCCAGGAAGATATCAGGAGGGTACTTGAGCAATACATCATCGGAAAGGAAAAGCGCGTCGTTGTTTTAAAACCTAAGAACGCGGCGAACCCCCATACGTTTCAGCTGAAGAACGGGCTGAAATATGTCGTAAATAAAAACCAGGCATCTCCCAGCTTTGCCTTTAAGATAGGGTTTACGGGCGGCCTGAAAGAGGAGCCGGAAGGCAAAAATGGCATATTCAACCTTCTCTCCAAGATGCTCCTGAGAGGCACAAAAGATAAGGACGCCGGAGCGATAGCGCGGGAGATCGACCTCCTCGCCGGCGATATCTCGCCTTTCAGCGGGAGGAACATCTTCGGTCTTTCGGGAAAATTTCTGGCCAAGGACCTGAAGACCGTTCTTAGCCTTCTTCATCAACTTCTTGCTGAGACGGCTATGCGCCAGGACGAACTGGAAAAGATAAAGGCAGAAGTGCTGTCGGAGATACGCCAA
>JAKQBZ010000214.1 GCA_029559435.1 Deltaproteobacteria bacterium
CAGTATGTATTTTCTCAACACTCCCATGAATATCCTAAAGGCAGCTCATAGTTCTTAGCTCATGGCTCATGGTAAATCGCTCTTGCTATCAGCTACGAGCTGTCAGCTATTAGCCATTTCACGCCAGTGCGTCCTTTAGCGTCTTTTTCAATACGTCGGAGTTCACCTTCGTAAAGAATTCACCCTTATAGGCGTACGAAATCGTGCCATGTTCTTCTGAGACCACAACGGCAAGGGCATCCGTTACCTCTGTGATCCCGATTGCCGCCCTGTGCCTCGTCCCCAGGCTTTTATCAAGGTCCTCATCGGTGGTAAGGGGCAGGACACAGCCGGCGGCCCTGATCCTCCCCTCGCGGATGATCATCGCGCCGTCATGGAGCGGGGACACGGCCTGGAATATGCTGACGATCAGCTCGGTATTCACCTCCGCGTCCAGCCGGATCCCTATCTCCATAAACTCTTCGAGCCCTACCTCGCGCTCTATCACTATCAGCGCCCCGTTCTTTCTTTTCCCCATGACAGTACAGGCATTCGTCAATTCGTCATAGAAAAGGGTTTCCTGCACATAGGTGATCTTTTTGAAAAAAGGGCTTCTGCCGAGCGCTACCAGCACCCTTCTGATATCGCTCTGAAAAATGACGACAATGACAAGTATTATGGAGCCGACGAAGCTGTTGAAGATCCAGCTCAAGGTAAAAAGCTCGAGCGTTTTTGCAAGATAAAAAACAAAAAGGACTATAATGAAGCCCACAATGAGCTGGATCGCCCTTGTTCCCTTGATCAGCAGAAAGGTTTTGTAGACGATAAAAGCAACTACGAGAATATCTAAGATATCCTGCCAGCGAAAATGGGTAATCATGATCCTCTCACTGCGTGAACAAGGTTAAGCACCCTGTGAGCTCTTTCCACATCATGAACCCGCACAATATCAGCGCCGTTCCAAAGGGAGATCGCGATGCTTGCGAGCGTCCCGTCGATCCTTTCTTCCATCGTAGCTTCGGTAACCGTTCCGATGAAGCTCTTCATTGAAGCGCCTGCAAGGACCGGCCTCCCCATATCCTTAAACGTGCCAAGCATCTTCAGTATCTTCAGGTTATCCTCAACCCTTTTTCCAAAACCGATCCCCGGATCAAGGATAATGTCGTCCTCCTTGATTCCGCGGTCTTTCGCGAACCGGACCCTCCCGACAAAAAAATCCTTTATCTCCGATATCACATCATCGTAAAAGGGCGCTTCCTGCATGTTCCCGGGGGTTCCCTTGATGTGCACGATCACCACATAGGCGCCAAGATCGCCCACCGTGCCGGCCATGTCGCGATCAAAGGTTAAACCGCTTATGTCGTTTATCATGTCGGCCCCTGCGTCGTGTGCTGCTCTGGCGGTTTTTGCTTTGTAAGTATCTACCGAAATAAGGATGTCCGATCGGGCCCGTATTCCGCTGATGACGGGGAGGACCCTTTTCAGCTCTTCATCGGCAGGAACAGGCTCTGAATATGGCCTTGTTGATTCTCCACCCACATCTATGATATCCGCTCCCTCTTCAACCATCCTCAGGGCATGCTCTACGGCTTTATCGACGTCAAAAAATCTGCCTCCGTCAAAAAAGGAATCCGGCGTTACGTTGAGGACTCCCATTATCAGCGGCTTATCTTTACATCGCAGCTCCCTTTTCATCAATGCTTTCCCTGATAATGACATCGATCTCCTGGCCGTCCAGGGCTTCTTTCTCCAAAAGCTTGCCTGCTATGCCATGGAGGGCGTTCATGCTTCCGGAGAGCAACCCCCTTGCCCTTTCATAACAGCCCTGGACCATGCTATGCAGCTCTTTATCGATCTCCTGGGCGGTACTTTCGCTGAAGTCCCTCTGTCTTCCTATCTCTTTGCCGAGGAATATGTGCTCCTCGTTTTTTCCGTAGTTCAAAGGCCCGAGGCGCTCGCTCATCCCCCACTCGCAGACCATCTTCCTCGCGATCGCTGTCGCCCGCTCGATGTCGTTTCCTGCGCCTGTCGTTGAGTGGTTCAGGACAATTTCTTCCGCAGCCCTTCCGCCAAGCAGGATGGTTATGTTGTTGAGGAGATACTCTTTCGAATAGGTATGCCGTTCATCTATGGGGAGCTGCTGGGTGATCCCAAGGGCCCTGCCCCGGGGAATGATAGTGACCTTATGGATAGGGTCAGATCCCGGGATCATCTTTGCCACAAGGGCGTGGCCCGCCTCATGGTATGCGGCGTTCTTCCTTTCCTCAAAAGGTATGATCATGCTCCTTCGCTCAACGCCCATGAGGACCTTGTCCTTGGCGTGCTCAAAATCGTCGTTCTCGATGGATTTCTTCGCCCTCCTGGCGGCAATGAGGGCTGCTTCGTTGACGAGGTTTTCAAGGTCTGCGCCCGAAAAGCCCGGGGTCCCTCTCGCAATTATCGATAGGTCTACGTCGTCTGAGACGACCGTTTTTCTTGTATGGACCTTCAGGATCTCCTCCCTGCCCTTCACGTCCGGCGTGGAGACAACGATCTGCCTGTCAAACCTTCCCGGCCTTAAAAGCGCCGGATCCAGAACGTCCGGCCTGTTCGTCGCGGACATGACGATAACCCCTTCGTTCGATTCGAACCCATCCATTTCGACGAGGAGCTGGTTGAGCGTCTGCTCCCTCTCGTCGTGTCCTCCGCCGAGCCCGGCGCCCCTGTGCCTCCCGACAGCGTCTATCTCGTCGATAAAGATAATGCAGGGCGCATTCTTTTTCCCCTGGTTAAAAAGATCCCGTACGCGTGAAGCGCCTACGCCTACAAACATCTCAACAAAATCTGACCCGCTTATGCTGAAAAAGGGCACATTTGCCTCGCCGGCTATTGCCCGCGCCAGCAATGTCTTTCCTGTTCCCGGAGGGCCCACGAGGAGAACGCCCTTGGGGATCCTTCCGCCGAGCTTTGTAAACTTCTTCGGGTCAACCAAAAAATCTATGACCTCCTGCAGCTCCTCTTTCGCTTCATCGATCCCGGCTACGTCATGAAAGGTCACCTTATTTTCCCTGCCGGTAAAAAGCCTTGCCTTGCTCTTTCCGAAGGCCATCGCCTTGCCGCCGCCGGCCTGCATCTGCCTCATGAAAAATATCCACACCCCGATGAGAAGCAGCATCGGCAGCCACGATACGAATATGGACTGCCAGAAGCCTGATTCCTCATCAGGTTTTGCGGTAATGCGGACGCTGTAATCGCGCAGCACTTTCATGAGCTCCTGGTCTTCAGGGGCATAGCTCCTGAATTCTTTGCCGTCTTTGTACGTGCCGATGATGTTCCTGCCCTGGATGGTAACAGAAGAGACCTTGTTTGCCTTGACCGCATCTATAAAATCGCTGTAGACCACGCTGTCAAGGATCTTTTTCGGCTTGTAGTAGACGTTGAAGATAAAAAGACCCAAAAGGACGACGAGGAGCCATACGAAGATGTTCCTGTTCATTGAATTTGGATTGGTTGTTTTCTGCACACATCCTATTTACCATAGAATCCCCTTAATTATCAATCATTTTTAGCAGATAAGCCAAAAGGGCGGTCAATAGTATATAGTATATCGAGAAAAAAGCAGCTCATAGTTCATAGCTCATGGCTCATAGCGAATATCGATACTCGACGCTGATGGCTGTATGCTGATAGCTGACGGCTTTCTGCCTTTCTGCCTCTTACCTTTCTTTTTGTTGCTTTGAGGCAGCGATTATGCGATAAAAGAACAAGGTTGGGCCCTCTTGAACGCGATGAAAGACACGGCTGAAAAACCAAGGCAGATCCTGGGCCTGATAGGCTCTCCCCGCAGGCTTGGCAATTCCGAGCTTATAACGAAGGAGATCTCCCGGCACATAACGGGCCCCCACACGCTGAGGCTTGTCCGCCTGCCCTCTTTAAACATACTTCCCTGCAAGGCTTGCTACGGCTGCATCATGGACAACCCGTGCCCGCAACAGGACGATATGGGCCTCATCCTTGAAGAGCTTGTCCGGGCCGATGCGGTCATCGTGGCTTCGCCGGTCTATTTCCTTGGCGCCAACGCAATATTCAAAAAGATACTTGACAGGGGCTTTCTCTTCTTCGATATCCTGCAAAGGGTCTACAAAAAACCGTCGGTACTCGTAAACCTCTACGGGATGAAAGGAAGGATCGGGGCAGCCCCGCATACCCTTTTGACCTTTGCGTCATTTCTCGGGCTTGATGTAAAGGCAAGCGTCGACATCCATGCGGCTTTGCCCGGGGAGGTGATCATGAACCCGCGCAATATAAACGTTGCCGGGCGTTTGGGGAGAATGCTCTTCTCAAAGAAAAAGGCCGGGGCCGGGGCCGGTTGCCCTTTCTGTGGGTGCGAGTTCGTCCGGATGAAAAGGCGTACATTCATCTGTACGCTCTGTCATGGGGAGTTCTCAATCGACAAAGATGGCGTCCGTGCCAGGATAAAGGAGGGCGACATCTTCGGCACACCGGAACACAGGCTTCTTCACAAGGAGTGGCTGAAGGGGATGAAAGACAGGTTCTTCGATTCAAGAAAGGAGATCCTTCGGGCAGCCCTGCAGTATAAAGATGTTGGGGAATGGGTAACACCTGAGAAGGTATGAAGTTAAGAAGGTGAGAGGATAGGAGGATAAGAGGGCGAGAGGTTGATGAGCTCTTTTTTTCTCTTCTCACCTTCTTAACTTCTGCTTTTCTTAACCTCTTTTCGTTTTCTGCTACTGTTACGCAGTATATTCCCTTATGTCCGCCTCGTAGCCCAGTGTCTTTAATGCGGCCATGAGGCTTGTTACATCATCGGCGTCAAGATGGAGAACAAGATCGTTTCTATGCGGATCAGGGGGCAGCCAGAAGGTCTTGACCTTAAGCCCCGCCTTGTTCACCTGTTCTATAACCTTATGGTGGTCTTCCCTGTCGCCTGCTCCGTAAACAATGATCCTTTTTCCTTTTTCGCCGATGCCCAGTAAAGGATTGAGAATTTTATAAAAGACGTCGTTGGTGGTGACAATGCCGATAACCTTGCCGTTTTCCACGACAGGAAGGCACCCTACCCTGTTTTTCTGCGCTAACGCAACAGCCTTTTCTACGGTCTTATCGGGCGTGATCGTGACAACGTTTGTTTTCATGATCTCTTTCACCGTCAGCTTCGACATAAGATAGAAAAGCTGACGCTGGTTAAAGGGAGTCGTCGACGAAGGGCTCGCCTTGAGCAGGTCATCTTTCGTTACGAGCCCGACAAGCTTTCCCTTATCAAGGACAGGGAGCCTGCCTATTTTGTGAGACTCCATGATGCGTTCCGCGTCGAGGACATAGGTGTCAGCCGGGATCGTGATCACGTTGTATATCATTATGTCTTTTACAAGCATATCTTTCCTCTCTGTAATATAAATTTATTTAATATTCTCGGATTTTTTGATGGTGCTGTCAAGACCCTTTATGCCTATCGCCCCGGATCACAGCTTACTGATAGTCTTTGAAGCCTTTCTCAACCTCTTCGGAAGCCTCCTGGGGTTTCCCTTCTTTGCCCCCTGCCTCATGCTCCCGCCACAATCTTCGTCTTTGCCTCCCCAGGGCTCAGCAGCCATCATCTCCCGCAGGCGGCCCGGCGTGACAAAGGGGATGTCATGCCTCTTTGCCTCATCGATAATGGCCCTGTCTGAGCTGACCACTGCAATGCCAGCCCTTTTTGACCTGATGATCTCAATTATCACGTCGTCTGCCGTCTCCCCTTCCCTTGAATATACAACATCGATCCCCTTGAAGTCCTCTCTCTGGCGCCCCGGGGAAAAGCTGTTGTACGCATCAAAAACCACGGTTATCTTCCCGCCGCGGCGTTTTTTGTATCCCGCCAGCTTTTCCAGTAAAGACCTCCGCAGGCCTTCAAGGTCGACGCCTCCGTGAATCCCGGTGTTCCCCGTTCTGCTTATATAGTTGTATCCGTCGATGACGATATGGATCATGGAATTAACTCATGGCTCATAGTTGATAACTCACAGCATAGCATAACTAATCAATCACCAAACACCAATAACCAAGCTCCAATTAATCACCAATACCCAATATTCAATAACCAAACAAAAACTTGCCGGTATTGTTTCCCGTTTGGGTATTCGGTCATTGGTTATTGGGTATTCATTGGTGATTGATGTTTGGTGATTGGTTATTCAATAAATCTGCTCCCCGCTGATGACTCATTCTTCCTTCAATGCCTCATCCCGGCAGTACTCCCTCATCACCTTATCGAGGACTCCGTTGATAAAGACCCTGGAGTCTTCATTCCCGTATTTCTTGCCAAGCTCTATGGCCTCATCAATAGAGACCTTCGGCGGCACATCGGGGACAAAGAGCATCTCGTAGATGCCGACCCTCAGGATATTTTTGTCCACGTAGGTTATCCTGTCAAGCCTCCAGTGTTCGCAGGAAGCTGCGATCTTTGTATCGATCATATCCTGATGCTGCTTTATTCCGGACAGCAACCGGCGGGCATAATCTATGATGTCCTGCTGATAGGGGAAGATCTCACAGTATTTATTCAGGGCCGATTCGGAGTCATCATTGTTCGTTTCTCCCTGATAGAGCATCCGTAATGCTAATTCTCTCGCTTTCCGCCTTCGCACAAGTTGTTTTCCTTCAGAAGGTTGACCATTTCTATGACCGAAATTGCAGCGTCGTAGCCCTTGTTGCCGGACTTTGTCCCGGCCCTTTCTATTGCCTGCTCAATGTTCTCGCTGGTGATGATGCCGAAAGCGATAGGCTTTTCGATCTCGAGGGATGCCTGAGCGATGCCTTTTGTGACCTCTGAGGCAATATAGTGAAAGTGCGGCGTGGCGCCTTTGATGACAGTCCCCAGACAGATAACCCCGTCAATCTCCTTTTTCCCGGCAAGGAGCTTTGCGACGAGCGGTATCTCGAATGCGCCGGGGACCTTGTAGATCATAACCTGTTTTTCGTCAGCACCGTGCCTCTTCAGTGCATCCAGCGCGCCTTCAAGAAGCCTGTCGGTAATAAAGCTGTTGAACCTGCTTACTACGATTGCGAACCTGAGCCCCTTTGCATTAAGTTTTCCTTCACGTACCATATGCGCTCCTCATACGTTATTGAGAATATGGCCAAGCTTTTTCTGCTTGGTCTTAAGGTAGGCTATGTTGTCTTTCGTTGGCTCCATCTCAAGCGACGTGCGCTCAAGGACCTGGAGGCCATACCCTTCAAGCCCTTTGATCTTCTTGGGATTGTTTGTGAGCAGCCTCATCTTTCTCACCCCGAGGTCGTTCAAGATCTGGGCGCCGATACCATAATCCCTGAGGTCAGGGGAAAAACCAAGGGCAATGTTTGCCTCCACGGTATCGTGGCCATGGTCCTGAAGGTTGTATGCCTTCAGCTTGTTCAACAATCCTATGCCTCTTCCTTCCTGCCTCATGTAAAGAAAAACACCCTTTTTCTCTTTCTCTATCATCTTCAGCGCCGCGTGAAGCTGTTCGCCGCAGTCACACCGCAATGAGCCCAGCACGTCGCCGGTAAAACATTCTGAATGGACCCTGACAAGGACAACATCGTCAGGCATTATATCCCCTTTCACCAGGGCAAGGTGCGTCTCCTTATCGATATCGTTCTCGTACCCTATAAGCTTGAACTCGCCGCCGTAGCGCGTGGGAATCCTCGTTTCCGTAACCCTCCGGACGAGTTTTTCGTTCTTCATCTTATATTTGATAAGATCTGCAATGCTCACGATCTTGAGCCCGTGGCGCTCTGCAAAGATCTCGAGGTCGGGAAGCCTCGCCATCGTACCATCCTCGTTCATAATCTCGCAGATAACTCCCGCCGGCTTCAGCCCCGCAAGCCTTGCCATATCCACCGATGCCTCGGTGTGGCCGACCCTTACGAGCACACCGCCGTTCCTTGCCATAAGCGGGAATATGTGGCCGGGTTTTGCAATATCGTCAGCGGTAGATGTATCGTCGATGGCAACCTGGACCGTTCTCGCCCTGTCATGGGCAGAGATCCCCGTCGTTACCCCGTGTTTTGCCTCTATGGAGACGGTAAACGCCGTATTGTATGGAGATGTATTCTTATCGACCATCAGGGGCAGATCCAGCTCCTTCACCCTTTCTTCTGTCAAAGAAAGGCAGATCAGGCCGCAGGCGTACCGCGCCATGAACGTTATAGCCTCAGGGGTAACCTTCTCTGCGGCGATCATTACATCGCCTTCGTTTTCCCTGTCCTCGTCATCGACGATGATCACCATTTTGCCTTTGCGGATATCGCGAAGCACGTCTTCGATCTTTGATATTGCCATTATCTGTCCCCTTTTATATATCCATGATCAGAGAGGAAGCTCAGGTCTATTTCCTTCTGTTTGTTCCTGACCAGAAAGCTTTCAACGTATCTGCCGATAATATCGGTCTCTATGTTTACTCTGTCCCGCAGGTTCTTTTCGCCTATGGTGGTTCTGGATGCAGTATATGGAATTATGTTAACTGTAAATGTATTACCATGTTGCTCATTGACTGTCAAGCTTATTCCATCGATCGCCACAGAGCCCTTTTGCACGAAATACCTTGATATATCAAGGGGTATCTCGACGCTGAACTGCCTTGAATCGCCTGCCTGCTTTATATCCGTGATCGTTCCGATCGCGTCGACATGACCGGTTACAATGTGGCCTCCGAACCTTCCCCCGACGCCCATTGCACGTTCAATATTGACCCGCTGCGACACCTTTGTTTCCCTCAGGGTAGTCCTGCTCAGCGTCTCGAGGGACGCGTCGGCGCTGAAAACCCCCTTGCCTGTCTTCGTGACCGTCAGGCATACGCCGTTGACGGAGATGCTGTCGCCTTCCCTGATGTCAAAGGGCGTGAGGCTCGTTCTGACGGCAAATTCCCATTTTCCGCCCATCTTGTTTATGCCGGTGATCGTTCCGATGTCTTCAATGATTCCTGTGAACATATCCTTCTACGCAGATGTCCTCTTTGAACCTTTTGATGGTCTTTACATCGATCCTGTATGCATCCTTCAGGAAATCGATGCCCTTGCCGCCGACGAGGTTGAGGGCGTTCTTGCCCCCGATAATGATAGGGGCATAAAAGAGAACTACCTTATCCACCAGGTCTTCCTTGAGCAACGCGCTGTGGACCTCCCCGCCGCCTTCAACAAAGACGCTTACGATCCCTCTTTTATAGAGATCCTGGCATACGTGCTTTAGCGAGGTCCGGCCGTTCCCGTCATGAGGGATCCTGACAACCTCTATCCCCATGGACACCAGTTTTGCCTCCCTGTCTGCCCTGGAATCCTCCGAGGTAAAGACCAGCGTCTTGTACTTGCCTGATGTCTTCACAATATCACAGGCAAGGGGTATCCTGAGCTTCGAGTCAAGGATGATCCTTGTGGGATACTTTTTCGGCCTTATGACCTTTGGAACCAGCAACGGATTGTCCGTTATAACTGTATTGATCCCTATCAGGATGCCATCCATGACAGACCGCAGCCTGTTGGCGTACTTTCTTGATTCTTCATTCGATATCCATTTTGAATCACAGGTCTTGGTGGCAATCTTTCCATCAAGGCTTACTGCCGCCTTCATGATGAAGAAAGGCCTTTTCTTTTCCATATAGACGACGAAGGCCTCGTTGAGCCTTCTTGCCTCTTCGTCAAGGACGCCCACCTTTACCTCGATGCCGGCCTTCCGCAAGGCCTCTATGCCCCTGCCGTTCACTTTGGGGTTGGGGTCAACCATGGAAACGACTACCCGTTTGATGCCTGCCTGGATTATTGCATCAGTGCAGGGAGGGGTTTTCCCCTGATGTACGCAGGGCTCCAGGTTTATGTAAAGGGTAGACCCCCGCGCCTCCCCCTGCGCGTCGTTGATAGCAACGATCTCGGCATGGGCATGGCCGGCCTTTTTATGGTAACCCCTGCCTACAACCTCTTTGCCTTTTACAAGCACAGCGCCCACCATGGGGTTCGGCGATGTAGATCCAAAACCTTTTCTTGCGAGAGCAAGCGCCATTCCTATGTACTGTTCTTCTTTCACGCTTCATCCTTTTTAAGGAGCAGGTCTTTCAGCTCTTCCATGAATTCGTTAATATCTTTGAACTGCCTGTATACAGACGCAAACCGGACATAGGCTATCTCATCAAGCTTCCTCAGTTCGTCCATGACCAGCTGGCCGATCTCAGTGGCCTTGATCTCTCTATCGCCCTTTTCCAGCAGGATATACTCGATCCTTGAAACGATCTTTTCTATATTCGTTATGCTGATCGGCCTTTTTTCACAGGCCTTGTTCAACCCGTTCAGGATCTTGGTCCTGTCAAAGACCTCCCGTCTGTCATCTTTTTTTATGACGAGCGGCAGCCCTTCCTCAAGCCTCTCCGCAGTAGTGAAGCGCTTCCCGCACTTGAGGCACTCCCTGCGCCTTCGAATCGTGTCCATCTCTTTGCTCATCCTCGAATCAAGGACCTTGCTCTCAGGGTCATTGCAAAAAGGGCATTTCATGATAGTGGCTCATGGCTCATAGCTGATAGCTCATAGCTGAATATAATATAAAATTATGGAAGCGTTCATTGCTTTACACTCCGTATCTTCAACCGGGCACCGGGAGCTTTCTTCCTCCCAGGGTTCTCCTTGATGACTACCTTCTTCAGGACAATGCCGGATTCTTTGATCAGCTGCATGGAAAGATCGTCCGGGTAGCCGTCGAGATAGTGAACTGTTCTGATGCCTGCATTGATAACCATCTTCATGCAGATCGAGCATGGCAGGTGGGTTGAATAAAGCTGGGCGCCTTCGATGCTTACGCCGTGATATGCCGCCTGTATGATCGCATTCTGCTCCGCGTGGAGGCCCCTGCAGAGCTCGTGCCGCTCGCCGGAGGCGATCTTCAGCCGTTCACGCATACATCCGAGGTCGATGCAGTGGCGCAGGCCTGTCGGCGCGCCATTGTATCCCGTGGCGAGAATCCTCTTGTTCTTCACGATGAGGGCGCCCACGTTCCTTCTTGTGCAGGTGGACCGCTTCGAAACAATGCTCGCAATCTCCATGAAATAAGAATCCCAGTCGGGACGGTGATTTTTCATATGTTAAAGATGCGGGAATAAAAAGGGAACCCGACGCAAAGCTCTCTGACTTTTTTCTTTATATCTTTTCGCAGCGGCCGCTCTCCAATGTTCCGCAGGACTGTATCGATGAGTTCAGCAATGATTTCCATCTCCCGCTCCTTCATCCCCCGGGTAGTAACTGCCGGGGTGCCGATCCGGATGCCGCTGGTCACATTGGGGCCTTTTGCGTCAAAGGGGATCAGGTTCTTGTTGATCATGATGCCGCTTTCTTCAAGGGCCTCCTGGGCCTCTTTGCCGGTCACATCCTTGCCGGTCAGGTCCACGAGAAAAAGGTGGTTGTCGGTCCCCCCGGAGACGATCCTGTATCCCAGGCCGTTCATGCGATCCGAAAGGTACCGGGCATTGGCTATGATCTGCCTCTGATATTCCCTGAATTCCCCGCTCATTGCCTTCTTCAGCGCAACCGCCTTTGCAGCGATAACGTGCATAAGGGGCCCGCCCTGGAGCCCTGGGAAGACCGCAGAATCGATGGCTTTTGCAAATTCCTTTGTACAGAGTATAAGCCCCCCGCGAGGCCCGCGGAGCGTCTTATGCGTCGTTGTTGTCACAAAGTGGGCATGCTCAACGGGGCTCGGATGGCAGTCTGCAGCGATCAGGCCGGCAATGTGGGCAATATCGACCATGAGGTAGGCCCCTACCTCATCGGCGATCTCCCTGAACTTCCTGAAATCGATCACCCTCGAATAGGCGCTCGCCCCCGCGATTATCAGCTTTGGATGTTCTTTGCGGGCAATATCCCTGATCTCGCCATAATCGAGCATCTCGTCCCCCGCAGAAACATTGTACGAGACAGCGTTGTAGTATTTTCCTGAAAAGCTCGCCCTGGCGCCATGGGTAAGATGGCCGCCGTGGGCGATATTCATCCCGAGGATCGTGTCCCCGTAGTTGAGAACAGCATAAAACACAGCCATATTGGCGGCGGAACCCGAGTGGGGCTGAACGTTGGCATGTTCTGCCTTGAACAGCGCCTTCGCGCGTTCGATCGCCATGCTCTCTATATCGTCAAGATACCTGCAGCCGCTGTAATACCTTTTTGAAGGATAGCCTTCGGCGTACTTATTCGTAAGAACGCACCCCTGCATGGCGAGGATGTCTTCATCGACATAGTTCTCAGAGGCTATAAGGACAAGGCTGTACTCTTCCCTTTCAAGCTCGCCCCTGACGAGTTCATAGATCTCCCTGTCGCTTCCGTCTAACTTCATCATATCTTTAGATGACCTTTCTCCCAGTCGGAGATCTTGTCGATCCTTTTCTGGTGACGCCCGCCTTCAAAAGGGGTATCAAGCCAGGCACGGACGATCTCCTCCGCAAGCCCTTTTCCCGTGATCCTTCCTCCCAGCACAAGGATATTTGCATCGAGATGCTTCCTGCTCTGCATAGCGGTATAAAGGTCAAATACAAGGGCAGCCCGTATCCCTTTTACCTTGTTCGCCGTTACGCTCATCCCTATGCCGGTGCCGCAGACGAGGATCCCTTTCTCTGCCTTTCCTTCAGACACGAGCCTCGCTGCCTCAATGCCGAAATCAGGATAATCGACGGAGCTTTCGGTGTCAGTCCCGACGTCGACGATTATATCCTTCCGGGCCTCCAGTATCTTCTTAATATCTTCTTTTAATGCATACCCTGCGTGGTCGGAACCTATCGCTATCTTCAATCCTTGAACCTCTTGAACACCAGCGTTGAATTCGTGCCCCCGAAGCCGAACGAATTTGAGAGCCCTACATCGATAATGTGGCTCCTGGCCGAATTGGGAACATAATCGAGGTCGCAATCAGGGTCGGGCGTCTCGTAATTGATCGTAGGCGGGCAGATATTGTCACGCATGGCGAGGATAGTGAAGATCGCCTCGACCGCCCCTGCCGCGCCCAAAAGATGCCCTATCATCGACTTCGTGGAGCTCACCGGTATTGTATACGCCTTTTCTTTAAAGACCTCCTTGATGGCGATCGTCTCTGTCTGGTCATTGAGGTCTGTCGATGTGCCGTGGGCGTTGATATAATTGATCTCTCCGGGCGACACGGCGGCATCCCGCATTGCCATCCTCATGCAGCGTATAAAGCCTTCGCCGTCAGGACATGGGGCTGTTATATGGTATGCGTCGCCGTTATATCCATACCCTGCGACCTCCGCGTAGATCTTCGCCCCCCTCTTTTTCGCGTGCTCCAGCTCTTCCATGATAATAATGCCCGAGCCTTCGCCAACAACAAAACCGTCCCTGTCCTTGTCAAAAGGCCGGGATGCCTTGGCAGGTGCGTCGTTTCTTGTAGAAAGCGCCCTCATGGCGTTGAAGCCGCCGACTGTAAGGGGGGTCAGGTTCGCTTCAGTTCCTCCTGCCACCATCACGTCTGCGTCGCCGTACTGGATAACCCTCAAGGAGTCCCCGATGGAGTGCGCGCCCGTTGCGCAAGCGGTAACGATGCAGAGATTGGGACCCTTGATGCCGAACTGGATCGCTATATGTCCCGGCGCTTCATTTGCGATCAGCATGGGTATAAAAAACGGCGATATCCTTCCGGGCCCTCTTTCGAGAAGGATACTGTGATATTTTTCCAGCGTCGGCAGTCCGCCAAGGCCTGTGCCGACAATGACCCCCACTCTTTCCGCATCCTCTTTGCCCATATCAAGGCCGGAGTCTTCCATGGCGATCTTCGCCGCAGTGAGGGCATACTGAATAAAAAGGTCCATCCTTTTTATCTCTTTTGGCGAGATATAATCTTCAGGCTTGAACTCCCTGACCTCTGCGGCAAATTTTGTTTCATGCTGTGAGGCATCAAATCTTGTAATAGGCCCCACGCCTGATTCCCCGCGCAGGATACGCTGCCATACATTTTCAACGCCCACACCGAGTGGTGTAACAAGCCCCACTCCCGTGACAACTACCCTCCGTTTCAACGTACCCACCTCTCTATTTTTTCTCAGTCATATGCTCTTCAATATACCGTATCGCATCCCCTACGGTCTCGATCTTCTCCGCGTCTTCGTCGGGGATCTCAATTCCATATTCATCTTCGAGGGCCATAATAAGCTCAACGATATCCAGTGAATCTGCCCCAAGGTCATCAATAAACTTCGCTTCAGGTATCACCTCAGATTCGCTGACCCCAAGTTGATCCACGATCATCTTTTTTACCTTTTCAGTGACTGTCATCAAACCACCTCCTGATTTTATTAAAAAAATTGCCATCGGCCTCCAGCGTCAATTCAACGATGCTGAATGCGTCATGATTATTACCTTATGCTCGCTGATTACATATATAAACCGCCGTTTACGTTTATCACCTCCCCTGTTATGTATGATCCATACCCCGAAATAAGGAAGTATGTCAGATATGCAATATCGGAAGGCTCTCCAAACCTTTTCAGGGGGATCGCCTTGAACATCTCTTCTTTTGTTTTATCATCCAGCGCGTCGGTCATTTTCGTCCTTATAAAGCCGGGGGCGATGGCGTTCGCCCGTATCCCCCGCTCGCCATACTCTCTGGCGATACTTTTTGTGAAGCCGATGATGCCTGCCTTGCTGGCCGCGTAGTTCGCCTGTCCGGCGTTGCCCATGACCCCCGCTATGGACGAGATGCTGACGATGCTTCCACCGGTCTTCAGCATGTGCCTGATCACTGCCTTCGTGCAGCTGAACACGCCTTTCAGGTTGACCCTGATCACCCTGTCCCAGTCTTCTTCTTTCATCCTCAGCAGCAGCTTGTCGGACGTTATGCCCGCGTTGTTGACAAGGTTGCTGACCTTTCCCATCTCCTTCACTACGCCGTCAACGGCCTCTCCAACCGCCTGGACATCTGCGACGTCAACCCGGTAAAATTGGCATCTCCGCCCTTTGTCCCTGATGATGCCGGCAGTCTCATCGCCATCGATAATATCGAATATCGCTATGTCGCCGCCTTTATCGGCCAGGAACTCAGCTATGGCCTTCCCAATGCCCTGGGCGCCTCCGGTCACTATGGTTACCGAATCTTTCATATTGTACAAATCCTAATTTCTAAGCACCAATCTCTAAACAATTTCAAATTTCAAATGTCCAAAATATATAGATGCTGTTTTTGTTTTGAACTTTGAACATTCTGATTTGTTTAGGATTTAGATATTCGGATTTAGGATTTTTCGTCCTCCTTCTTCACAGTATGCCTTTAACCGCTTCTATATCTTCCAAAGATTCCACATTGTAGCAGGGCACGCTCGGCTCTATTCTCTTGATAAGGTTGGCAAGGACCTTCTGCGGCCCGACCTCAAGAAAGACCTCTACCCCTTCGGCAACCATCCTCCTGACCGATGCCTCCCACAAGACCGGCGAGAACATCTGGCGATATAGCCTGTCGACAACGATGCCTCCGTCACCACTGGGCGTCGCATCGACATTAAATACGACGGGCGTGCCTATGGCGCCCCGGCTGATCTTTGCGAGCTCCTCTTTCAGCTTCTCCGCAGCGTCCTTCATGAGCGGGCTATGGAAAGGTCCCGAGACGTTGAGAAAGATCGCCTTCTTGTACCCGGTGCCCTTCAGCCTCTCAACGCCTTCTTTGAGGGCCTCGATGCTCCCCGAGAGGACCACCTGCTCGGCAGAGTTCAGGTTCGCCGGGACAGCTACGTAATCATCGTGGGATATCTCCTGAAGGACAGGCGCTATCTTCGCCATATCCGCGCCGATAAGAGCGACCATCCCTCCCTTGCCTTTCGGGCATGCCTCCTCCATGAGAAGTCCTCTCTTCCTTGTCATCCGCAGGGCATCCTCAAAGCTAAAGAAACCGCTCGCGCAGAGCGCCGTGTATTCTCCAAGGCTGTGCCCTGCGAGGAAGTACGGCGATATCCCCGTGGCCTTCCTGAGGGCCTGCCAGATAACGTAGCTGTTGAGAAGGAGCGACGGCTGCGTATTATACGTCTGCCTCAACTCATCTTCCGGGCCGTTGAAACAGAGCTCCGTTATAGGAAAACCGAGGGCCTTGTCCGCAACGGCGAAATACCCTCTCACATCCTCAAGGGCATCGTACAGCTTTTTCCCCATTCCAACGTATTGCGAACCCTGGCCCGGGAAAACAACACCTGTTTTTTTCATCTATGCTCCCTGCCCGCAGCGCATTGTTTATATTACGACCTTCTCTTCGAGGCAGCTTCCTTTATAAGCTCAAGGGCAATAACATTCCTCTGGATCTGGTTTGTACCTTCATAGATCTGCAGTATCTTTGCATCTCTCATCATCTTTTCTACGGGGTATTCCTTCATGTACCCATATCCGCCAAAAACCTGCAAGGCATCGACGACCACTTTCATCGCCATGTCGCTCGGGAACACCTTGCTCATAGCAGAAACCTTCGAGAAATCCCTCGGGTTGCTGTCGATATATCTCGCCACGGCATAGACAAGCGCCCGGGCGGCTTCAACCTGCGTCGCCATATCCGCAAGCATATGCTGTATCGCCTGGAAAGAGACGATCTTTTTCTCGAACTGCTCCCTTTCCCTGGCGTAGTGTACTGCTGCATCGAGGGCGCCCTGTGCGACCCCCACTGCCTGAGCGCCTATGCCAGGCCTTGTCCTGTCAAAGGTTCTCATGGCAAGGATGAACCCCATCCCTTCTCTACCTATAACATTTTCAGAAGGAACTTTGCAATCCTGAAATACCAGTTCCCTTGTCGCAGAAGCCCGTATCCCGAGTTTGTTTTCCTTTTTTCCAAAGGAAAAACCGTCCATGCCCTTTTCCACGATAAAGGCCGTTGCTCCCCTCCCGCCTTTTTTCCTGTCCGTCATGGCTATGACTGTGTATATCTCTGCCTCGCCGCCGTTCGTTATCCATTGCTTGGTGCCGTTCAGTATGTAATCGCCGCCGGACTTTGTTGCCTCGGTCCTTATGCCCTGGGCATCGCTGCCGGCATTTGCCTCTGTCAATGCAAAAGCGCCGAGCCTTTTGCCGCTCGCTATCTCCGTCAGGTATTTCTTTTTCTGCGCCTCTGAACCGCCAAGCAAGATAGGGTAGGCGCCCAGGAGGCTTGCAGCATAGCTGACAGATATGCCGAGGCAGGCCGCGCTCAATTCTTCCACGACGATACAGTTTTCGAAGCTGCCGCCGCCCATTCCGCCGTATTCTTCCGGGATGCTGACGCCAAAGAGCCCCGTTTCGGCGCATGTCTTCATGACAGCCCAGGGGAACGCCCCCGTCTCGTCAAGCTCGGCCCTTACGGGGACCACCTTCTCCTCCGCGATCCTCCTGGCCAGCGCCTGGATATTCTTTTGCTCTTCTGTCAGAAAATAATCCATATCATCCTTTCTCCTTTATCCTTTATCCTTTGTATTGGTCGGTAACTTGCCAGAGCGTTTCTTTGATCGATTCGTTCAGCCCGTTCTCCACGAATCTCTTTGCAAGCAAAACGGCATTCCGTATAGCCTTTTCATCCGACTTGCCGTGGCATATAATGCACACCCCGTCGACACCCAGAAGCGGGGCGCCGCCGTATTCCGAAGGGTCCATCTTGCCCTTAAGCTCGTCAAAGACCTCTTTCATCAGAAGGTGCCCCATCCTTGCCTTCAGATTTTTCTTGATGGCGTCCTTAAAAAACACCATCAATGATTCTGCCACCCCTTCAGTGATCTTAAGGGCAACGTTTCCCACAAAGCCGTCGCTTACCACAACGTCTGCCCTGCCGTTGTGCATGTCGGTGCCCTCAACGTATCCGATATAGTTGAGGTCAAGGCCCTTTATCAGCGCGTGCGCCTCCCGCGTCAGCTCATTTCCCTTCGTCTCTTCCTCGCCGTTGCTTAACAGGCCGATCTTCGGCCTCTCCACGCCGAGGACGCAGCGGGCAAAGGCGTCTCCCATTACGGCAAATTGGGCGAGGTGGATGGGCTTGCAGTCAACGTTTCCACCGGCATCCAGAAGGATCGATATGCTGTTTCTCGTATTCGGGTGCAATGTTGCAATGGCCGGCCGGTCCACATACCCGATCCTGCCGAGCGTAAAGATCGCAAAGGCCATAGCGGCGCCGGAATTGCCGGCAGTAACGACCGCCTGGACCTTCCCTGATTTCAAGAGCTCAAGCGCCTTATTGATCGAAGATTCTCTTTTTTTCCTCAGGGCCGATGACGGCGATTCCTTCATCTCCACAAAAACCGGGGTGTGGATCACCTCGATGCCGTTCGAATCCTTCAGCAGCGGCCTTATCGCATCCTCGTTCCCGACAAGAACGATCTCCGCGATCTTATCCCTTGCCACAGACTCGGCGCCGCTAACAACTACAGCGGGCGCATAGTCACCCCCCATTCCATCCACAGCTATCTTGATCATTCCGTTAGAGTTCCTCAACGTCTAAAAACTTCTTGCCCTTGTATGTTCCGCACTTGGGGCAAACAACGTGAGGCAATTTTGGCTCTTTGCAATTTGGGCACAAGACCACATTGACAGGCTGTGCCTTGTAATGTGTTCTCCGTTTGTCCCTTTTTGTCTTTGATGTCTTTCTTTTTGGAACGGCCATATATATCTCCTCGTTAGTTTAAAAAAGATTTCAGTTTTTCGCCCAGCAGCGTCTGGGTAGCAGCGCCACACTGACATTCTTCAACGTTTTTGTTCTTCCCGCATACCGGGCATAAGCCTTTGCAGTCTTCTGTGCAGACCGGCCTGATGGGCACGTTGAGCAGCACTTCCTCGTAGATAAAGGGATCAAGGTCGATCTCATCTCCTTCGTAATAATAGACGTCCAGGTCTTCGCTCTTCAGTTCGGCCTCGGATAGGCGCGGGGTTTTTATCCGTGGGGTCAGCTTAATATCCATAAAAGCTTTGAGGTTGAGGGTAAAATCATCGAGGCACCTGGAACATGTTATTGACATGGTACATTCCAATGGCCCCTGAACGGTGACGAGGTTATCGAACTTCCTCACCGTCAGTTCATAGTCAACGGGCGTAACGACCCGCATGCTCTTGTCTTCTACTTCGGAAAACCGTGACGCTTCCATGGAGCCTCTCGCAATAAACAGTTCTTCTATTTCAGAAAGCCGGATAATCAAAGCTGCCCTCTTTTGAGTCTGATAATATAATGAGTTTGATGTTTCATTGTCAAGCAAATTAACTTATCGTAACTCTTGCCTTTTTAGTTAATGGGGCTTACGTCGCCCCCTCTGTGAACCAGCAGTCAGCGGTCAGCATACAGCAGTCAGCTAAAACAAAAAAGGCTTTAGGCTGATAGCTGATAGCTGTTGGCTGATAGCTAAGAATCATCAAGGGTGTCCAGTGCTGCTTCGTCGATATCGATGGAAACAACCTTGTTCCTTTCTTTCTCGCCCCGCAGGATGCGTACAGCTGACCTTTTTACGCCGAAGACCCCGGAAAGGTATTCTATCAGTTCTTCGTTCGCTTTGCCGTCCCGTGGCTGAGAGACCAGCTTCACCTTCAGCTGCGAGCCCGCCCTGCTTATCGCCCGCTTTCGTGCATTTGGAATTACCCTGATCTCAACGTTCATCCTGCACCGCCGCCTGCTTCCGCCACATTACCCTATCCCCGCCCCTATATCGTAAAGGATTTTAATAAGTAATCTCTGAATAAAAACAACGACAACGATAAGGATCAGGGGCGCTATATCGAACATGCCGATCCTCGTAGGGACTATCCGTGAGATCCTGTACGTTACCGGGTCGACCAGCCGGCAGATGATCCTTACAACGGGGTTGTAAGGGCTTGGCCTGAACCAGGACAGGACAGCCCTGGCAATAATAATCCACAGATACGCCTCAAGGAGCATATCAAGTATATGGGCGATACCGATCATAAAGTCCCTGTTGCCTCACCGACGAGAATTCCATCTTCTATCCCCTTAATTGTAACGGCGATACAATTATTTTCAAGGTTTTTCGTAAAAGGGATATGCACAGGCAGATAATTCCCTGTATAACCCCTCATATACTGTCCCCTGTAAAGCTTTCCCTCGGGGACGATCTCCATTGTCTTTCTCTGGAACCTTTCATAAAAGGCTTTTCGCTTGGCCATATCGAGCTGCCTGAGAAGCTTGACCCGCTCTTTTTTCAAAAAACCGGGAACCTGGTCCGGGAAAGTAGCGGCAAGGCTTCCCCTTCTCGCGGAGAAAGGAAAAACATGGAGATAATAGATGTTTGCAGACTCAATGAACCGGTATGTTTCCAGGAACTGCGCCTCGCCCTCACCGGGAAAACCGGCTATCACATCAAGGCCTATCCCCACGTCCTCCAGGTTCTCCTGCAATCTTTCCAGGACCTTCCTTAGGTATGCCTGGGTATACCGCCTGCCCATGCCCTCAAGCACTTTGTCGGAAGCGCTCTGCATGGGTATGTGGATGCTTCTCGCGAGCTTGCCCGACCCCGCGACAATGTGCACCAGTTCGTCATCGATATAGAGCGGGTCCACCGAGCTAATCCGTATCCGCTCCGGTGTTTCGCTTTTTTCGAGGCGTCTGAGCAACCCTTTTAGGTCGGCCCCCGTTCCGGGATCACAATACGCTGATATCTCGATCCCGGTCAACACCACCTCTTTTATCCCTTTTTTCTTCAATTGTTCCATCACGCGCAGAACATCATCGATCGGACGGCTCCTGGGCTTTCCCCTCGCATATGGGACAATGCAGTAGCTGCAAAACCTGTCGCAGCCGTCCTGAATCTTGAAAAAAAATCGCGTCTTGCCGGTCGGAAGGCCTCCAAGATGGTTATCCCCGGTCAACGGGCTGCTGCCCAACGACTTTAAGCTGGTTACAAAACGCCCTTTTTTCTGCAAATATTCATCAATGAGGAACTTATCTTCCTGCCCAAGAACAAGGTCTGCCCCATAGTCCCTGTCGGGGTACACCTGGGCGTGGCATCCGGCGAGTATTATCTTTGCCTTCCCGTTTTTTCTCCTGCCCGTATTGATAAACCTCCTCACGTCCCTCTCTGCTCCGTCTGTGAGCGTGCAGGCGTTGATGACAATAAAATCGGCATCTCCTATGTGGCCGGGCGCAAGGCCTTTGTCTTTGAGCTTATTCGCAATAAGGCCGGAATCCCACTGGTTTGCCTTACAGCCTGTTGTGTGGATAAAGAATTTCATATATCGAATGGCACAATAACCAATAACCAAACATCAATCACCAATTAATAACCAATACCCAATGACCGAATATCCAAAATAGAGGCGGTGCAGAAAAAAACCGGTTTGGTTATTGATAAATTGGTTATTGGGTATTAATTGGAGCTTGGTTATTGGTGATTGATTATTCATGAGAATCATCGCTCCTCTGCATTGCCCGATGACTGAACTATGATCTATTTCCTGTAAAGCGGCGACATCGCCCGCAAACGGCTCACTGCCCCGGGAATGACGGACAGAACATAGTCTATGTCTTCTTCCGTGTTCTCTCTGCCGAGGCTGAAGCGGACAGCGCTCTGACATATTTCTGATGGAATGCCCATGGCAAGGAGCACATGGGAAGGCTCCGTAGAGCCCGCGGAGCATGCCGATCCCGAGGAGACTGCGATGCCGTTCATGTCAAGGGCCATCAGCAATGATTCTGCCTCAACATACTCAAAGCTTATATTCAGCGTGTTCGGCAGCCTCATCGTTGGATGCCCGTTGAGCCTTATATCGTCGACTCTTTCAAGAATGCCTTCGAGCAGCCTTTTTCTCAGCGACTCTATCTTATTGTGCTCGCTTCGCATCTCTTTTTTAACGATCTCACATGCCGCACCGAAGGCAACGATCCCTATCACATTTTCTGTGCCGGCCCTCCTGCCGTCTTCCTGGTGCCCTCCATGGATAAGGTTATCGATCGCAAGCCCCTCTCTTATGTAAAGGGCCCCCACGCCCTTAGGCGCGTAAACCTTGTGGCCTGAAAAGCTCGCGAGGTCCACATTCAGAGAGCGCATATCGATATCGATCTTCCCCATCGCCTGCACCATATCGGAATGAAACGGAATGCCGCGTTCACGGGCTATCGCTCCGATCTCTTGTATGGGAAATACGGTGCCCGTCTCATTGTTTGCATACATGACCGAGATGAGTACCGTGTCCTTCCGTATAGCCTTTTTTACATCATCGGGTTCGATCTGCCCCTTACCGTCGACCGGGAGGTAGGTAACCGTAAATCCTTTGCCTTCAAGGTATTTACAGACGTTAAGCACCCCCGGATGTTCAACGGCAGTCGTTATGATATGTCTGCCCTTTTCGCTGTTCCCGTAGGCGACACCCTTTATGGCATGGTTATCGCTCTCTGTTCCGCAGCTTGTCACAACGACCTCTTCGGGGTGCACATGCATCATGTCCGCTATCTGCGACCGTGCCCTGTCATAATATATCCTTACGTCCCTGCCGGCCCAGTGGAGGCTTGAAGGGTTTCCGTATAATCCTGCCAGAAAAGGTGCTATCGCCGCAGCCACCTCTGGGTGGATGAAGGTCGTCGCGTTATTATCGAGATATACCCTTCTCATTTCTTTTCCCTAATCGAAAAAGACGCTCATCGCCTTTACGGGACAAACCTTTACGCAGAGTTCGCAGGCAACACACCGCTGGTAGTCGAATTCCACCTTCATTGTGCTCCTGTCCGGAATATATAGTGCTTCGGGGGCGCAGACGCTTGTACAGACGCCGCAGTGAACGCATTTCTGCTCATCCCGGTTTATGTCCTGCTCAATTGGCTCCGTACCGATATTCAGGTCCCCGAGGTAGCCCATTCCCTTTTCGAAGTCGCTTTCCCTGCCTTCAATTTCGACAACCATCATAGACTCGGCCTTTGGAGAGATATTCGCCCTCAGGATATTCACGACGAGATTGTAATTCTTCACGAGTCCATATACTACCGGCTTGTCGATCGTGTTCCGCTTGAACCGCAAGATCATCCTTTTTTTCATTCAATACCTCGCTTGCTGCATCCACAGGCTGTGAGGGTCAGACCTTCGGCCTGTCATATTTCTACTATCTCCAGATCACCCCACACGCCAAGAGATTCTCCAAAGATGATCAGGATGCCTTTGACGCCGGGGAATGCCTTCCCTTTTTCGATTGCCGTAGATATATCGTCCTTCTTTTTTACAATATTACCGATACAAGTTGCAAGCCCATCGGTAAAAAGCGAGGACTTTCCGATGACGCAGACCGCATCAGCCTTTCCGAAGCTTAAGGAATGACCGACCGTCCCTGAAGATGTACAGATCCCGTACGGCTCGTCACCGGGCTTTACCAAGATGCCGATCCTCTCGCTGAAGGGGGAATCTTTGGCATAAACCTCGATAACCCTTTCAACATCGGTCCTGAGAAAAATATCCCCGCCGTTCTCAATAATATACTCTTCTGAGAGCGGCGCGATGTCCCTCCCGATGAACTCCGCGATCGCCCCTGCAACGGTTGCCATAGGGCCGATTCCAATGGTTCGTGAAGCCTCCATCATCTCCCTCGCAATGCGGGGCGCAAAAAGATCATCTGCGACAGGCACGAGGCTGTCCCTGAATTCGGGCCTCGATTTGATATATTCTTCAATCTGGTTCCGGTAAAACAGTACCTTCCCCATAATAAAACCATGGAAGTTCCCCCGTGTACAGCAAAAAAGGTCTGTTTCTCTGCATTGTACTTCATAGCAGTCGAGGTTGTCAGGCTTTGAGATGCTTCTGTAAAATCGCTCTTCGTACATACCTTAATACAGTATATAGCAGATAGTATATAGTAGATAGTGCAGGCACTTCGTGCATTCTACATACTGCATACTTCTACTTTTTCTCCTCTTTTTCGTTCACTGTGATCTTTTCTTCAAGCATCCTCACTCTCTCGAGAAGGGAGGCGATGGCCCTTGATTGCGGGTCAGGCATAAAACCGGTATCCATCTGTATCCTTTTTTCTCCTTCAACGCGAAAGACGACCTTGCCGGGAATACCGACAACGATGGAGTTGGAAGGAACCTCGGTAACGACAACGGAGTTTGCCCCGATCTTCGTATTATCGCCGACCTTCACGGGGCCAAGGACCTTTGCGCCGGTTCCGATGACCACGTTGCTTCCTATGGTCGGATGCCGCTTTATCTTTTTCCACGTAGTGCCTCCGAGGGTTACGCCGTGGTATATGGTAACGTTATCGCCGATCTCTGCCGTCTCGCCGATCACCACCCCCATCCCGTGGTCTATAAAAAATCTTCTGCCTATTACGGCGCCGGGATGGATCTCGATCCCCGTCAGGAATCTCCCGATATGCGATATCAGCCTGCCCAGGAAGTACATCTTGCGAACCCATAGCCAGTGGCTGAGCCGGTAGAAAAGCACGGCATGGAACCCGGGATAGCAAAAGATGATCTCCATGACGCTTCGCGCGGCAGGGTCGTGCTCGAAGGTCGCCTCGATATCTTCGCGTATCGTGGATGCCATGGATGAAGTTTAACAACAGGCGGACTAACTGTCAATGGAACTTGAACCGGATACTGGCGATAAGAATAGAGGATGGGAGGATGAGAGGATGGGACGATGAGAAGATGGTCGCTGGATACTGGATCCTGGATACTGGATCCTAGATACTGGTCAGACGCATTACAAGGAACGAGGTGCGAGGGACGAGGGACAAGTAAGCAGGTTTTCGCTGTGTGCTGACTGCTTCTTTAGCTATCAGCGATCAGCTTTCAGCCATCAGCATAAACCTTTTTTGTTTCAGCTGACTGCTGTGTGCTGACTGCTGACGGCTATCTACTATTCACTGTCTTTATACCACCCTGTATCTCGGGGGAATAACGCCTGTGTTGGTTCCTTCCCGTCGCCTTCGCCGCGTACATGGCTCTATCTGCATATTTGATCAGGGTCTCCGCGTCCTTGCCGTCATGGGGATAGATCGCAACGCCGACGCTTGTGGTGATGGAAAGATTCCTGCCGCCGATCATGAAAGCTTCCGTAAAAGCCTGAAGTATCTTGCCGGCAATAATATCTGTATCTTCGATATGATCGACCTCCGGTATCACGACAAGGAACTCGTCACCGCCCATTCTTGCAACGGTGTCGCTTTTACGCAGCGTGTTGGCCAGCCGCTCTCCCACCGTTTTCAGCAAAAGATCTCCTAATTTATGACCCCACACATCGTTGACCTGCTTGAATTTATCAAGATCGAGCATCATGACGGCAACCTTTTTTTGGTTGCGCTGCGCGTTCAATATTGCCATGCTGAGCCGGTCGTTAAACAACGTCCGGTTTGGAAGGCCCGTCAGCGCATCGTGGTAGGCCATGTGCCTGATGGTCTGTTCTGCCAGTTTTTCAGCGGTAATATCTCTGATGATGCCCTGGTATGCAACGACCCTTCCCTGGACATCTTTTTTTGTTGTGACGGTGAGGATGCAGTCCATGATAGTGCCGTCTTTCTTTTTAAGCTTCTGTTCGTAGGCCTTGACGTAGCCTTCCTTTTTAATGATCTTTTTGAAGCTCTCGACATCCTTTTCGTTGACATAGGCGACCTTTGCATTGTTCCTCAGGATCTCGTCCCTTGAATAGCCAAAGAGATCGAGGAAGGATCTGTTCACGTCAACAAACGCACCGTATTGGGTGGTAATGTAAATGGCGTCCCGCGATTCGCCGAAAAGCGACCGGTATCGCGCCTCGCTTTCCTTCAGGTCATGCTCCCAATTTTTCCGTGCAGTGATATCCCTGATGATCGCCTGGAGCAGCGCCTCGTCAGCGATATCAATCCTGCTGAGGCTTACTTCCGTATCAAAAAGGATTCCATCGCCGCGACAGTGTCTTAATTCAAAATACCGGGGACTTCCCGATACGGCGGACAGCCCCTTCTCAAGGGCAATATCGCGCGACCTTCCTCCATCGGGTTGAAATTCCGGACAAAAATCATAGGGCGGTTTACCCAGTATATCCTCTTTTGCGTAGCGAAACATCTCCAGCGCTTTCGGATTGCAGTCAATAAAAACCCCGTCTTTGATAATAAAGATGGCGTCATTGGCGCTCTCAAAAAGGGCCCGGTATTTTGCCGAGCCGTATTGTACGGCTTCGGCCGCCTTTTTCTGCGCCAGCGCATTGGCAACGATCTCGCCTACGATCTTCAGCAGCGATATGATGTTCTCGGGCCAGGTCTTTTTTGAACGGACGCTGTCAAACCCGAGAAATCCGATAAGGAGATTGTTCGATACGACGGGGACCACGACGAGGGATCGGATGCCCTCGCGGATAAATTCCTCTTGTTCTGCCGCTGCTTCGGAAGGAAGCGATGCCACATCGGGGATATGGATCGTTTCGAACCTTTTTATGTTCTCAAAGAACCAGGGCAGGTCGTTGGCGGTAATGCCCTGGAGCTTCTCCTTCTGTGACAATATCCCCTGGGCGCACCACTCGTGGGTATTGTTCATCCTTGCCCCGTCCTCGCTAAACTGGAAGACATAGCTGCGGTCAACGTCTGCAAACTGTCCTATCGCCTTCAGGACGTCGTCGATGCCGTCATCGGTCTCTTCTGCGGGGAGGCAGATAAAATTTGTCGACAGGTTCAGGATCAGCCTCAGCAATGTTTCGTTCCTTCTCAGGGAATCCTCTGCCTGCCTGCGTTCGGCGATCTCGCCCTGCAGCTGCTTCTTTGCGCCCTCAAGGTCTTCTGTACGTTCTCTTACGAGCTGTTCCAGGTTCTCGCGATACCTTTCGACCTCTTCTTCGGCACGTTTCCGTTCCCTGTTGTCCGTGAAACTTTCAAGGAGGTGCCTTCGGCCATTTACTACGATAGTGCTTACCGTTTTGATGATAGGTATAGCCCCTCCATGCGGGCCAAGGAGAACGCGTTCTGAGCTGTCCACCGTCTGTCCCAGATCGGTAATAGGGCACTTGCCCGCCTCTGCGGGGCATACATATTTATGGCACACGGCCCCGATGATCTCTTTCCTCGTACGGCCGATCATCTTCTCTGCCGCCATATTGACGTCAACGATCCTGTGCTGTTCCGGATCTATAAGGAGGATCCCGTTCTGGATCGATTCAAAGATCGTCCTCAGGCGCGCTTCGTCTTCCCTGGCTGAGCCTATGCCGTCTATGTATCTGTCTGCCAGGTCTCCAAGCTCCTGCAGCTTCTTCCGGATCTCTGCGAGCTCCGCAGCAAGTTCTTCTTTGTTCTTCTGGTTACCTTCCTTTTCACTGTTGTCTTCGAGATTATTTACTGCCTTCACTACGCTGAATATATTGTCACGCACCATATATCGTCTTCACCATCTCGCGGCCTGTCCGGCTAAATTCACAGAAAAAACAACTGATCGGGCTCCAACACATATAGCCTCAATAACCCCTCATGCTCAATATTGCGCAACCGCGATAACGCTTTGTTGCGCTCCCGGCCGCTTCTCCCCAACCAGTTAGCTTATCGGCACATTTTATTGGATGATTAAGAAAAAAAACGGGCAAGGCCACTCTTCACCCCTTTTAGGAACGGGGCGAAGAGTGGTAAAGAACAGAACTTTAGTGTTTTTGAGGAACCGGCGACAGCGTTTTTGTGGTAACCTTGGGCGGATATTTCTGAAGCGTCGCAAGATGTCCCTTAAGATAGCCGGTAAGGAATTCCACGTAGGGAAGTTTGCGTATCAGATAGCTGTGGTTTTCCTTTGGGTCTAAGTAGAGGTTGAACAACCTCCCGTAGCTATACCTCATCATCTCGCCCGAGAAACCACCGGGAGTGACGGTGTCCTGCACATTGTCGTTCTCGGCTGCCAACATGTATTTATACTCGCCGATCCGTATTCCCGAGGGGAACTGGTTGAGCCAGTAGTAGACCGCCTTGCGGTTGGATTCCCCCTTATCGGCAAGCAAAAATGATGTCTGATCGATGCCGTCGATGAACCGGTCCTTCGGCATCTGGTCGTTTGCCCCTGCCAGGTTCAGCGATGTATTGAACAGGTCTGCGAGGTCAAAGATGCCGTCGGATATGCGGCCGGGTTTTATCATGCCGCGCCAGTAGACGATGCCGGGGACGCGCACGCCGCCTTCCCAGGTAGATCCCTTTGCGCCGCGGAACGGCGTATAGGCGCTGTCAGGCCACGTCTCCATCTCCGGCCCGTTGTCGGATGTAACAAAGATCAGCGTATTGTCGAGCTGGCCGGTCTCCTCGAGGGTTTTAACAAGGCGGCCCAGGATGTCGTCCATCTCGATCATCACATCCTTGTAAGGGTACTTTGCCGGCGATCTGCCCTTGTATTTATCGTTTGGATAGTTGTCGAAATGGCCGCCGCGCGTACAGTGGTAAAGCAGGAACGGCTTATCGCTCTTTGCCATCTTTTTGATGAACTTGACAGAGTAATCGGCCCATTTCTCGTCCAGCATAGAAAGAACGGGGATGGTGATCTCTTCAACGCTCTCCACCTTGCCGCCCTTTTTTGCATGGACGAGGTTCCTGTTCCACGGCCAGCTCTTTATCATTTCGGTGCGCTCTTTGCTGTACACGACTTCCGGGAAAAAGTAGGGATCACGCCATTCGGTATACATATCTGATACGCTCAGGAAGCCGTAGAAATCATCAAAGCCCACGTTCTGCGGATGCGATTCCTCGTTCTCACCCATGTGCCACTTCCCTACCGCCTGGGTGATATATCCGGCCTTGCTCAGGATGCTGGCCATGGTGATCTCTCCCCCCAGCCCGCCGGGCTCCCCGTACATGGGCGGGTGCAGGATGCCGTGCCTGATGGGCAGCCTCCCCGTCATGATCGTCGCCCTTGTGGGAGAACAGGACGGCTGCGCATATGCCGAGGTAAGCTGCAGTCCTTCGCGGGCCAGGCGGTCCATATTCGGCGTCGGCGCGCCTGCCATATGCCCGCCGCCATACGCCCCGAGGTCGCCCCATCCCACATCGTCCATGAGATAGATGAGGATGTTCGGCCTCTTGCCGGCCTTTTTCTGCAAGGCCTCGATCTTCTTCTTCGCTTCCGCCGCCTGTTCGGGATGAGGGATGACCGGCTCCATGTTCGGAGCGATCCGGACGGTCTTCTGTACCAGCGGGTCTTCCCCATAAGCCGTTGTTGCGCCAGAAGCAACGATGATAAGACCGATCAACGCCACGCATAACAATACATCTCCGACAGAAACTGCTTTTTTAATGTGCTGCATCATACTTACACCTCCTTAAAGAAAGACTGCTCATAGCTCATCGCAGACCCTACATCTGAATTTCTAAATTCTAATATCGAAATCCTAAACAAATCCAAATATCAAATGTTCTAAACAAAAGTCTTTAAACAAATTTTTAAAATTGAAATATTCGTACTTACGTAGAAAATAGCCTAAACCTAATGCGAGCATGGCGCCGGGATATCCCGGAGCAAACCGTCGTGAGGCAAGGAAGCTCGGTCTTTTGCGCAGCAAAAGTTCCGAAGCCGAACGCGAGCGAATGGAGCCGCAGGAGCGGAATGAGCGTGTTTGCGGGGGATGTCCCGACGCCATGCTCATCCTTATGGAGTACGGTCCGGGTCTGCTTTTCATTTCGTTCCTTTCTGTATCTTGTCTATGTTCTCTTTGAACTTCTCTGCCAGTTCAGTGACCGATTTCTTTGCGGCGTCCAGGCCGGTAAGGACCGTTGTAATGTCCATAGCGTTGGGAGCCTTCTTCGTGAGGAACGAAAAGACAAGGATGTTCGTGCCAGAGTCATACAGCTCCCCGGCAAGCGTCACCGAACCCATGAAACTACCATTCATTCCGGCCGCGCTTTTGCCAAGATTCATAACAATCCCTATGGGGATCACGTGGGTGACGGTCGCCATTGCCGGATTGGTTTTTTCCAGGCCTGCCAGCGTGAACTTGAGGCGCAGGACATCGGGGCCGGGAGCGTTGACGACCGCATAGCCGTCCTGCATGACCCTGGTGAACTCCGTCTTCACAAAATCAGCGATCTTTTGCTGGTCCTCCGGCGATACCCCGTCAAACCGTGCGTCTTCCCCCTTGTAGATCTCAACGGGGTCGATGATGAACTTTATATATTTCCTTCCATCAACGCCAGGCCTCTTGTAGATCAATGTGTGCGGAAAATCAGCGCTGGGCTGCAGCCTGGATGCGGATTCAAGGCCTTTATACTCCTGGGGCCCGCTCGCGCAGCCTGCTGCGCAGAAGGCCATTGCCAACGCAATAATAAAACATAATCTCTTCATACCGGACTCCTTTTTCTATTCGTTCGATATATCTTTTTTCCGCTCTTCCCATTTCACTATCTTCAGGTCAAGGACGGATATCGCATAGAGCACGGGGACCAACATAAGCGTTTCAGCTTCAGAAGGTACGGTTCCCTGGCCCCGCACGCCTGAGCTGAAGGCCTGCAACACAACAATGAGAACAACAAGAACAGCTCCCGCCCGTAATTTCATGCTGTAAATCCTTATGCAAAATTTTGCGATGCGGATAGGTACAACAATAAACCTTTTTTTGTATGATACTACCATAGCAGTGAAACAAATTTTTGGCAATTAAAAAGTGGCCTGAGGCGCTGAGAGGGCTGATCCACGTCAAAAGTGGAGGCACACTCTGCCGGAGGAGCAACTGGCAAGGGTGTGCCTCCTGAAGGTACTACTTGACCGTTTTCCTGAACAACGGCGATGCTGAAAACTTTGGCACCTTCTTTGCTGCAATCTTCATCGGTTTTCCGGTTCTTGGGTTCCTCCCGTTACGGGCCTTTCTTTTCGCTACCGAAAAGGTTCCGAAACCAACGAGACTGAGCTTATCGCCTTTCTTCATAACTTCTTTCAGCACATCGACAACGCAGTTTACCGCCTTTTCTGCCTGCGCTTTGCTGAATTTTGTCTTTGCCGCTACTTTTTCGATGAATGCTGCCTTTGTCATCTATTGCTCACCTCCTTTCCTGTGGTTTTGTATTGCATGCTCTATCACATCTGCCCTCCTTCGAAACCATAGTTTCGAATAGTTGAACGTCATGGTTCACAGAAAAGCACTCACTGTGCGCTCCAAGAGATTCCGCAAGTAATACCCGCCGCCGCGTGAACGTGAGGTTGGGGTGGGAAGGGGCTTTCGCCCCTCCCTTATTTCTTCTTACCTGTTGCTTTCTTCTTTGTTGCTGCTTTCTTCTTTGTTGCCATTATGTATCACCCCCTTTCCTTAGAGTTTTTGCTCCCTTTCGTCCAGCTCGATCCTTCCTCTGCGTATCAGTAATCTCAGGAACGTTGATACATTCATCCCGAGAGTGGAAGCCCTCTTTTCCAGAATCTCAAACTCTTCCTTGCTCAGTCGAACTATAACCGGAACCGATTTCTTTTCTGCCTCTGCCTTTTTCTTCCCCATTTCATCCCTATTCTTATACGTTTACATTATAAATATATTAAAAATATCTTGTCAATAAAATAATAATTTTTTTTTATATAATATTTATATTAAAATAATTTTTATATATATTTTATATATTATTTTACTTATTTTTTAAATCTATTATATATTTAATTAAAGTTTATATTATACTTATTAGTAAATTTAATTATATTTTATATAATTATTTTATATTTATTTTTAATATTTTATATATTTTTTGTTATACACTATATATGAGAAAATGCATTGCGCGTAGCGTAAAAAAGTTCATAGCTGATCGCAAATCCTAAATAGGATTTCGATATTAAAATACTTTAGAGTTTCATAAGCTGATAGCTGTCTTTAAAATATCTATGGCGTTTGTTCCAGGATGCTGCTACATTTATTACAAGAATGTTCTGCCGATACCTGGCAAGGTTCGCTATGGCGGTGATCCCGTGAACCCCTGGATGACACAGCTACAGGAAAAGCTTGCCGCAGAGGGCATCCTGTCGGATCCTCAAAAGGCGCTGTTTGTGCCGCAGTAGCATTATGCTGATACTGTTGATGAATTCATAGGTCAATTGAAGGGCTTCGTAGGTTCTGCCCTGCAAAATAGTAAAGACCTCACTGTCTTTGTCGATGGCATGCCGAAGGAATGTTCCGAGAAGGGCGCTCCTGACGTTGATCGGGCCGTCCGTGACGCCCTTAATAATGCAGGCCTGTCTCCTGACTGGGTTATCTTGTCAGAGCGCCTGGGCATCCCTCCCACCGATCTCCATGCGTCCCATCACCTCGTTGAAGATACCAGGCACATCGTTCGTGCATGCAAGCCCGGCATTTTCGTTGTCCTCGGCTCGGGGAGCATTACTGACGTTGTAAAACAGGCGCTCTTTCTCGAAGGCACCGGGTCGCCCTTTATATCAATACCCACCGCCCTCACGGTAACTGCCTTCACGTCCGCATTCTCTGTCATTGATTTTTTTGGCGCAAAACGGACCGGGCTTTCCCGCGAGATCGCTGCCACGTTCTGGATCAGATCGATCCTCGAATGCGCTCCTCCGCGCATGTCCCGCGCAGGCTACGGCGACCTGCTCGCGCGGTTTGTCGCCTACGGCGACTGGTATCTCGGAAAATGCCTTGGCGTCATGGACCGTTACGACGAAACGGCCTTCCGGCTTATGGAGCCTTTCGTGGAAGGCATCAAAAAAAGCGCCGACGGTTTTGCCCGATCCCCCCTCCCCGGAGAGACGATCAGGTGCATCTCGGCGTCCCTTGCCATGGCTGGGATAGCCATGTCGGTAAGCGGCGAGACGACGCCGTTGTCCGGCTTCGAGCACGTCATCAGCCACGGCCTCGACTTTCTGAGGCTTGCCTCAGGGAGAGAGCTCGTTTTTCACGGGGAGCAGGTGGCCCTTGGGTGCCTTACAAGCGCCCGCGCCATTGACTGGCTGCTCGGGAATAATAGCATCGATGGTGTGCTCTGGCTGCAGGAGCCCGAGAACGAAGGGCTGGTCATCCTCAACGATCTTATTGACAGGGCACCTTTGCCTCCGGCGCCGGACCGGGTCGAAAAGGCGCGGCAGGAGTTTATTCGTGAATACATGAAGAAATCCGGTCGGTGGAAAGGAGAGCTGGCGCTGGGAAGGATCGGAGCGTTCACAAAGGAATGGCCGGAGATACAAAGGAATCTCGCGCGGCTCACCCAGCGCACCACGGAGATCGCTTCCCTGATGAGGCTCGCCGGGCTTCCCCTCACGCCGGCCGCAACGACGCCCCCCACGTCGGACGATGAATACGGGTGGGCGGTCCGCTTTTCCCCTTTTGTCCGCTCCCGCATGAACATCTCAGACCTCATCTTCTGGATGGGTAAAGATGTGGCACGATTTATCTATAAACCTGACTGATCCAGCGGTCATCAAATCAACAACAGCTCATAACAAAACAATTACCCATACCGCTCTTTGCGCGTTATCCTCTACTTTCCTCCGCAAGGATGAGTATGGCACAGGGACATCCCCCGCAAACACGCTCATTCCGCTCCTGCGGCTCCATTCGCTCCCGTTCGGCTTCGGAACTTTTGCTTCGCAAAAGACCGAGCTTCCTTGCCTCACGACGGTTTGCTCCGGGATATCCCTGTGCCATACTCTCATTAGGCTCAGGTTATTTTCTACGTAA
>JAKQBZ010000347.1 GCA_029559435.1 Deltaproteobacteria bacterium
ATTTCGATATACGATTTACTATGAGCTGCCTTGAGGGGGTATGTTTATGCTATCTTCCTGCTGTTCTTGATGAGCCGCTTGACCTTATCCAGGAGCTCGTCCTTTTCCTGTGAAGAAAAACCCTTAAGCATTGCGTGCGTGTTCTCGTCCAGTTCTTTTTCTATGTTCTTAAGGGTTGCCTTTCCCCTCGGCGTGAGCTTGAGTATGGTCACCCGCTCATCAAGAGGGTCGGATTTCCTTGCAATAAAGCCGCTTTTTTCCAGCCTCTTGGCTATGCCGGTCATGTTTGCGCCAGGGACAAGCATGATACGGCTTACATCGCTGATCCTGCACTGGCCGTCCTGCGAAGCGTCCAGCACCCTCAGGACATTATACTGCGGGAAGGAAAGGGCGCTCTTCCTGTAAAGGACAGATACCACCCTCTTGAAGGTCTCCGCCGCCCTCACGACTGCCATAAGTAATTTTTCATCGGTGCTCAGGTCGCTTCGATAATTGATCCTACCCATGTTTTCACCCCGGCAGATATAATAACTGTTAAAATAAATTATATCAACTTGCCGGCCTGTATACAAGAAAATAAATGTATTGACATTTTATATGTTGATATTTAATATATTGATATTTTATTTTTTCTTTACAGCATTGGAAATATGTGTACGGCGAAAGCAGCAGGTTTCGGTCAAAAAATGTCGGCAACAAGAGTATATAAAAGAAATATAAAGTAAAGAACAAGGAGGCAAAATGAGTATCAAGAATGAACTTGCAAAGATTTTGGGCAAGGATTACGTAAGCGACAAGAAGGAGGATCTTGCAGGGTACGCGCACGATTACAGCCTTCTCCCTCCGGGCATGCCTGACGCCGTTGTGTGGCCGGGCAATACGCAGGAGGTAGGGAAAGTCGTAACATGGTGCAACGAAAAGAATATCCCCGTAGTGCCCGTAAGCTCAAAGGTGCACTTCCACGGGAGCACCATACCAAAACAGGGCGGCGTCGTGGTCGACCTTAAAAGAATGAACAACATCCTGGAAATTGACCTGGACAACCGCCTGGCGAGGGTTGAAGCCGGTGTGACCTGGGACCAGTTCGTCTCTGAGCTGGAAAAAAAGGGCATGAGGACGATAATGCCGCTTTTGCCGCCCGGAGACCGTTCTGTGGTTACTGACACGCTGGAGCGGGAAGTTCCGACCAATGTCGTATACGACTACGGCGAACCCATGCAGTCGATCGAGGTTGTCTGGCCGAACGGCGAGGCATTCCGCTGCGGCTCAGCCAGCGTGAACGGTTTCCCCGAGTCGAAGTCGAGAGGGGCAAATCCGTCGGGGCCGGGCCTTGACTTTTACAGGTTTTTTCAGCTGGCCCAGGGCACAATGGGCATCGTCACATGGGCAAGCCTGAAGATCGAAACTATCCCGAGGATCGACAAGATCCTCTTTGCTCCGGTTTATGACCTGCCCTACGCCATGGATTTTCTTTACAGGATCCTGCCCCGCAGGATCGGCCAGGAATGCCTTCTGCTGAACAACGTCGACCTGGCCGCTATCGTGGCGGAGAACATGCCTGATGATTTTGACAAGCTTTGTGCGACATTGCCCCCCTGGACGCTCGTCCTGGTGATAAGCGGGCTGGTCAGGAGGCCTGAAGAAAAGATAGCCTATGAGCAAAACTTCCTTACTCAGGTCTTGAGCCACGAGTTTCAGAAGATGGCCCTTACCGACAACCTTCCGGGTTTTCCGGGGCTTGGGAGAAAGCTTTTGCCCATGCTGAGAAAGCCCTGGCCTTCGGATGTCCCTTATTGGAAGAACCGCGTTAAAGGCGGCTGCCAGAGCCTTTTCTTTATTACCAAACCGAACAAGGCGCCGGTATTTATGGATATTATGGAGATGGTGGCAGCGAGGTACAGCTACCCCGTCAGCGAGATAGGAAGCTACATACAGCCCATAGAGCATAACAGGGCCTGCCAGGTCGAATTCAACTTTTTCTACTACCCTGATGATGCGGGAGAAAAGGCCTTTGTGTCGGAAATCTACCGCGACGCTGCAATGGCCATGATGAATGAGGGGGCCTTTTTCACAAGGCCTTATGGCGACCTCGCGCCGGTAATATACGATCGCGCCGCCGGCTACACGATGGCATTAAAGCGGGTAAAGAAAGTGTTCGACCCGAACAATATTATGAACCCCGGCAATTTGTGCTTCTAAGGAGGATAAAATGCGAAAAGATGAGATGTTTGATACGCCAAAAAAGAAAGTGGCTTTGGATGTAACAAATTTAGACAATTTTGTTTACGATATGGACCATTGCATCAAGTGCAAGGGGTGCTATTGGGTCGAACATACATATATGCCTGGCGTTGAGTTCTCGGTGCGGTGCCCGAGCAACCTCTGGAACGATTTTGATTCCTACGGCGCATTCGGCAAGATGAGGATCGGCCTGGCCGTCAACGAAGGCAAGCTGAAATGGACCGACAAGCTCCTTGAGGTCATCTATGCCGACCCGTTGTGCGGCGCCTGCGATGTAGGCTGCAAGCGCAACCTCGACCTCGAAATAGGGTTAAGCCTCGAGGCCTTGAGAATAAAGGCAGTGAAGGATGGGGCAGGCCCGATGCCGGCGCACAAGAAGATAGCCAAGAATATTGCCGCAAAACACAATCAGTTCGGGTCACCCCATGAAAACAGGAAGAAGTGGATCACAAAGGACGTGCAGGTGGCAGAAAAGGCCGACGTGGTCTATTTTGTCGGCTGCTCCGGCTCATATGTGAACCCTGAGATAGCAAGGGCGACAGCCAGGGTGCTCAACGCCTCCGGCAGGAAATTCATGCTCCTGCCCGATGAATGGTGCTGCGGGAATACGCTTTATTCCGTCGGCATGATAGATGAGGCACGGGAGCTCGCGAAGCGCAACATAGAAGCGGTAAGGGCAACGGGCGCCAAGACCCTCGTCACGAGCTGCGCCGAGGGATACCGCATGTGGAAGGTCGATTACCCGAAGCTCCTCAACATAGCAACATCCGATCTCGGTTTTAACGTCGTGCACCTCATCGAGGTTGCCGATGAGGCGATGAAGAAGGGCGACCTTAAGCTGACGAAGCCTGTAGATGTCCGCTTTACCTACCATGATTCATGCGGCGTGAGCAGGCTGTGCGATCCCTGGACCCCATGGAGCGGCGAGCGAGGATGGATGGGCACGGTGAGCCCCGCGCTTAAGAGAAGGCGCGGCACAACGGGGCTGTACGCGCAATCCCGGAATATCTTGAATGCCATTCCCGGCGCCAAGTTTGTCGAAATGCCAAGGAAGAGGGAAAACGCCTTCTGCTGCGGAGCGGGCAGGGGCACAAAAGAGGCATTTCCTGATCTCGCTTCATTCTCTGCAAAACACCGGCTGGATGAGGTAAAGTCGGTAAGCGCTGAAGTTCTCGTATCTGCGTGCCCCTGGTGTAAAAGCAATTTCAGCCAGGCCGTCAAGGAGAACGGGGACAACGTGAAGGTAATGGATATTGCAGAAATTATCAGTGCTGCAGTTGAACTATAAGGAGGCGGACTATGAGTATACAAAAACAAGCATATAACGCATTAGAGGCGGCAGTAGGCGCAAAGTATATCTCCGACGATCCGGCCATCTGCGAGGGCTACCGGTCGGGGCCCGGCGGATATGAAAGCGGCCTCGGATACGAGCGGGTGATGACCACGATCCCGGGCGCCGTGGTCATGCCGAAAACGACGGAAGAGGTGCAGAAGATCGTTAAGATATGCAACCGGTACAAGGTCCCTTACGTACCTTACAGCACGGGATTTTACGGCCCCCGTTCCCACTGCCACGTGGAGAATGAATTGCTCATTGACTTAAAGCGGTTGAACTCTTTTGAGATAGATGAAAAGCACTTTTATGTTGTCGTGGGCTCAGGCGTCATATATTCACCTATACAGCAGGAGGCCATGAACAAAGGCGCTTATGTGATCATCGGCGGCGGAGGCGCTCAGGCGTCGGCAATCGCAAACCTGATCGGCGACGGCTGGTCCCCCTTAAGCCACCGGATCGGCCTTCCTCACAGGCGTATACTGGGAACAGAACTTGTGCTTCCGGACGGGGAACTCGTTAAAATGGGATCTCTTGCAGACGGAAGCGACCCCTTCTGGGGCGACGGTCCGGGGCCTGACCTGAGAGGTCTTCTCAGGGGTTTCACGGGCCTTCGCGGTTGCCTCGGCATCGTTACGAAAATGGCCATCAAGACCCTTCCTTTCCAGCCTGAACCGCTTGTGCCCACAGGCATCGCGCCGAACACAGCCCTTGCCCTGCCGGAGAAGCGCGTCAAGTGGGTCAATTTTCAGATGCCCAGCAAAGCAGCCCAGGTAAAGGCCATGTTCGAGATCGGCAAGGCAGAGATTGCAGGCGCAGTAACCAAAGTTCCTCTTTTCTGGCGGGCCATTGCCAAGGCCGAGTGCAAGGAGGAATTCTGGGAGATCTGGGGCAAGGAGACCGAGGAGACGATCAAGAACTTCTTTATCGTCCGCGTGCTTCTCATCGGCTATACTTCCGAGGAGCAGATGCAGTACGACGAGAACGTGCTGAATGACATTATGACCGAGCTGGGCGGTATCGCGCGGCCTACAAAACCGTCAGATGAATCATGGATAAAGAACGCCGACTCGGCAGGTATGTGGCTCATGTGCGGGTCCTATGTGTCTGTCGACTACATCATCGAGTCGCTCTCGCAGGCAACGCAGCATGGAGAATCCTATGCAGACCTGAAGAGAAAATACACGCCGCCCCTTATGCCTGACAACGGCGATCCCGGCTGGTTCCAGAGCTTCGAGCTTGGCCATCAGGGCTATTCCGAATTCCTCGTTTATTGGGACCAGGACGAGGACACCACCGGCGTTGACCACTTCTATCTGGAGACCGCAAAAATGAACATTAAGGAGCGGTTCTATACATCGCTCCTCGGGCCTCACCAGCCCCTCTATCTGACCGGGCCGATGTATGGGCCGAACTATCATGAGTGGCTCCTGAAAGTGAAAGACGAGTTCGACCCGCTATGGATCTGCCATCCGCCGGTACCGCTGGCCCACGACGAGTTCATAGAGCGCGCGGAATGGATGAAGCCGCTTAAGGACTGGGAAAGCCCGAAAAAACTTCCCATGCCAAAGTGGTAAACCTGCAATAAATGACCAGCGCCTTTTCCCGAAAGGGGAAAGGCGCTTTTTCAATCCGGACGTCACCTCGCAGCCTGCTGCGGGGTGACACTATTCCCTCTCCCCTCGCGGGAGAGAGTTAGGGTGGGGGGCATGATCATGCTGTTTCTATCCTCTTATACCTCGCAGCCTGCTGCGGGGGTAGTTCATTGATTGAAAGAAGCAGGAAAAGGGGTCTGGATTCATGGGAAAGGTAACCAGGTTTCCGGCTGAGAGAATAGCGAAGTACCTGACCGAACGGCTGAAAGCGGAGAAAGGGGCTCGTCCTGGAGGAAAAAGGGGCAGGGGCAAGGAGCGGGTAAGCCGCCCGGAGATCGAACAGGGCGTTGCCGGGCTCGTTGAGGCCATTGTAGAAAAGGAAGATCTCCTCAGGCAGATCATTTCCGATCAAGCCGTCCTGGATGGACAAAAAACATCTGTTACGCAGGAAGAGGTCCTGGAGGCGCTTGAAAAGCTGGAGGCGCTTGAAGGGGCGGATATAAGGTCGCTGGCGCGTTCTGTGCGGTCAACCCAGGGCCTCGAGAGTTCGGTCAGAGAGGCAAAGCGCAGACTGGCGGAGGTTAGATCCAGAACAGCAGGCCTGATCGCCCACGAACAGATAGCGGAAGCCTATGAGGACCACATAGCGCGAAAGGTTGCAGTCATCCGGTCCGCGCGCAACGTGGAGAGCCTCCAGGCGCTTATCGAGAAATGCGAGCTCGCCGGCATGGAGCTCCTGGCGCGGCGCAACAACGAGAACGCGGCGCTGACCGGAGCAGATAATAAGACAATAGAAAAATATGCATCGATACGCCTGAAGGCCCTTGGCAAGATAGATGAGCTTATGGGCAATGAGGAGGTCTACTACGAGACAAAGAGAAGGGAGCTTCTGGAGTACAGAAGGCAGCTTCTCAACGGCGGTTTTGTCGAAACTCCGAGCATCAGGGACGAGGTAATGAAGGTCGTGAGCCATTCGCAGCTTGGCATCCCCGTATTGCTTCGGGGCCACCTGGGGGCAGGCAAGACGGAGGTTGCGCTCCATGTGGCGCGCAAATATTTCGGCTGCGAGCCGGAGTTTATTTCCGGTTCCGAGGAGGCCACCAAATATGATATCTACGGAAGAACTCAGATCGGCGTGAGGCCCCAGAAGGACAGGATCCGTGAGTTTGAACACCACATGCGGGAATACGCGAGGTGGAACCCCGATGCCCCGAAGGAAGAGCTGAAAGAGGTCGAGAAACAGTACTATCAGGCCATTGTGGTAAAGGGCCTGACCATCAGCTTCTTTCAGTATGGGCCGCTGGTCCGGGCCATGAGGGATGGGAAGCCCCTTATCATCGATGAGATGGACGGCATCCCCCACTCTATCATCATGCGGCTGAACCACGTTTTGACCAGGAGGCCGGGGGACGCGGTAAAGGTCCAGGAAAACGGGGGAAGCGACATAATAGTGAAGAAAGGCTTTGCCGTTCTGGCTACCGCCAATATCAAATCGGCCCGTTATAAACGGGAAGAGCTTGATGCGGCCTTCCTGTCCCGCTGGTGGTCCAACGACATCAGGTACACTCCTCGGCACGAAACGTACCAGATCCTGGTCGCTTCATTGCTGGATAGAAGAGGGAACCTCCAGATAAAGGGCCCCGAAGACCTGGACGACCTGAAGCGGTTGACGGAAGCGGCAGCCGAGATCCAAAGAATATTCACCGGGGAACAGGTGGATTATTTCGGCGAAGGGGCGGACGCGGCCCGCGAGATACCGGCAAGCCTCAAAAAATCGGTTCTTTCGCTGCGCCACCTGTGGAATATCGTGAGGCCATGGAAGGCCCGCAATTTTGACAGGCCCCTTGAATCCTATATCCTGAACGAGTTTATCAGGCCCGCGGTGGTCGAGGACCAGGTCTACCTTGTGCAGCTTTTTTGCCGGTTCCGTTTCTTTAAGGCCTGGAAACCGGACGAGTTTGGAATTCCCGGATTGACGGAAGCCAAGGTTCTGGCCTTCCAGGGAAAGCAGGCCAATCAGACGGCCCGGTAACCATATGGCATCAGCGCAGAACTTTATAATATTTCGTGCCAGGCAGATCGTAGACGATGTGTACGGTCCGCCGAAAAGTGCCCTGGGCAGGCAGAGCATCGAAGCCTTTCGAAAAAAGCAGATCGAAAAACCTGTTCCCGTGAAGGCGGCCCCCCTTCCTGAAAATGAGCGGGCATATCGCATTGATCTCAGCGACTACGAGGCCGTCAACGAACCGAGGGATATCAACGGCCGGATCGCCTTCCGTGCCGTCAAGGGCAAGAAGGAGTTCGTCGTAAACGAAAAGGGCGGGATCATCGGCAGGGAGTACGATGGCGTCGGCGACCCGCAGAACATCAACGGCAAGATCGCCTTCCGTGCCGTCAAGGGCAGCAAGGAATTGATCGTCAACGAGGAGGGCGAGCGGGTAGGAGAAGAGTACGATGGCGTCGGCGACCCGCAGAACATCAACGGCAAGATCGCCTTCCGTGCCGTCAAGGGCAAGAAGGAGTTCGTCGTAAACGAAAAGGGCGAGCGGGTCGGGGGAGAGTACGAGTATGTGAGCGCTCCCCGGGATGTCCACGGCCGGATCGCCTTCTGGGCGCGGCAGGGGACGAAATATTTCATCGTCAACGAAAAGGGCGAGCGGGTCGGGGGAGAGCATGATGCAATCGGCGACCCCAGGTACATCAACGGCCGGATCGTCTTCCGCGCAAAACACAAAAACAAGTGGTTCATTGTTACAGAGGAGGGGGCAAAGATAGGTGAAGCATACGATTCGGTCCGCGACCCGGAAAGCATCGGCGATGCCGTAGCCTTCTGGGCATTTCAAGCCGGCCGTTATTTTGTTGTAAACGAGAAAGGCCACCCGGTGGGCGGAACGTATACGGCCGTGAGCAATCCCCGGGACATCAACGGCCGGGTAGCGTTCAAGGCCGAGCAGATAAAGGAGCAATTTGTAATCAACGAGAAGGGCGAAAAGATCCCGGGCGAGTACGAGCAGGTGGGCGTACCGCAGAATATCCACGGCCGGATCGCCTTCTGGGCGCGGCAGGGGACGAAATATTTCATCGTCAACGAAAGAGGCGGCAGGGACGGCCGTGAATACGATGAGGTTTACTGCCTGAAACCGCTTCCGGACGGCCGGGCCTATGTAATTGCCAAAAATAACTATGCCTATGTGAAAGACATCCTGGACGGTGCGTTCTTTGCGGGCGGCGAGCCATGATCAGGGGCGGCGAGAAAAAAGGGGATATTGCAGGCCTTTCACGACGTACAGGAAGACAAAGGAACCGCAATAAAGAAAGGGCAGAAGGCAGTTCTCAGAGAGAAAAAGCGAAGAGCGCGGCCGATTCCCGGGCAGCGCAAAAGGCAGCAAGGTTTTTCCTTGAGAACGAGCGTGCCATTTGCGATTACGCCCGGCAGGCCGGACTCGTCTTTGAGCTGGGGGACCGCTGGGCCATCGACATGGAAACGGGACGTGGAACGTTCGATCCGAGCTTTTTTGTGAAGAGGGGATTTACAGAATCAGAAAGCATGTGGGCAACATGCCACGAGATCGAACATCTCCGCGATTGGCGCAAAGATCCGGAAGCCTATGCCGATCTTTATGCCCGGACAAAGAAAGAGCGGAGGCTCGATCTGCTTTACCATTACATCAACGACATCCTGGCAAACAGGGAGGAAGACAGAAGATTTCCTGCACACCGGGAGACCCGCGAATACCTCTATGAGGACAAGCTGTTCCCCCGCATTAATTATGCGAAGGCCCCCCGGCACCTCCAGTTTATCTATGCCATGCTCCGGGAAAAGATGCTGCCCGGGGAGGAGGTGATCCTGTCGCCCGAGGTTCGGGCCGCAGTAGAAAGGCTCAAGGACATTGACGGCCAGGGAACCGATCTTGTCCTCCTTGTGTCCGACCCCACCGCGGCGCCCAGGGACCGCTTCGATGTGATCCGGGATTATATCGAGCCGGTCTATGAAGGATTTTTCCTGGAGGACATGGAAGAACGAAAAAAGAAAGAAAAGGAGAGGCGCGGCGAGGACGATGACGCGGATGCCCTGACCGGGGAGAGCATGGAAGGTGGATCACGGAGCTCTGACAGGGGGTACATCGAGAAAGAGATCATGAGGGACGAAGACTATTTCGCCAGCGAATACGATGAATCAGAGGAGAAGCTCCCCCAGGCCTTTTCGCCTGAAGAGGCAAGGGAGAAGATCGAGAGGGAGGTAAGGCGCCGCAGGGAAGAAAACAGATCGCCGGAGCAGGTCGCCAGGGAGCAGTTCAGGGCACGCCACGGCGTTTCCGCAGAAGAGGTGGAGGACTACGCGGACGAATACAGGAAGATAGAGTACCAGATCAAGCCGCTCCGGGGTATATTCGAGCGGATCATCGCCACCAGGAAGGAGATAAAGCGCCGGCTGAAAGAGCGAACAGACCAGGGCGTGATCTTCGACCCTGCCATGATCGCCCAGTCATATATTGATATCAGCGGCGGCATTCTTAATTCACGCACCCAGTTGAAGGTCCGGAGAGAGGAGTTTGACGAGCAAAGGCTCAGAGATATAGAGTTCACCCTGATCTGCGACCTTTCGGGGTCGATGAACGAAAACCGGCCCGGCGGGAAGAGCTACGAGCAGAAGCTGTCAGCCATCCTGATCACTGAAGCCCTGGACGAATTCGAGAAAAAGCTGAAAGAGGAGCGGCTCGAAAGGTCCGTCGATCTCCACGTTCTTACGGAGATACGGGGATTCCATGCCCGCGATGAAGAGCTGAAGCCCCTCAGCGACACCATAGATTTCGCAACCCGCGTCAGGATCGCCCGGAGGCTGGAGAATTGTACGGGCAGCAGGACCGCTGACTATAAATCCATGGCCAAGGTGGCGGCAGAGATAGACAAAGAAACAAAACGAAAGATCGAAAGCGGCGACCTCAGGAAGGTGCTCATCCTTATCACCGATGGGGGAAGCGATGACGTCTCGCTGGCGAAAGAGGCCAAGGGCAGGCTCGTGAAGCAAGGGGTGATCGCTAAGGCCATACAGATCGGACAACCGGGAAAATCAGACATGGAAAAATTCAGATACGTCTGGCAGCGGGACGGTTCCCCCTGCAAAGATGTTTCATACCTGGTGCCGGCCATAAAGAGGCTGCTGGAGGATTTTCTTAATGATTTATAGGCCGGAAAGAGCTATATGGAATCCCATCGCCCAAGGAATGCGGCGGAATATACACATGTTTACTATGATGAACATAAAAATTAAAAAATAAATTAACAAATATATTGACAAAATGAAGGAATTAATATACAATACACATACTATTCTTGATAGTGAACATGTCTGATAAAGGGTTATTCATTATGCCTCTTTATAATAATCTAACCAAAAAACTGACACAAAAGCGATATCCATGCTCAGAAGCATGTGGCAATGGAATGATAAAATATGCTAATATTATAATCCGATATATAAATTGTTTAGCCCTTATAACTCTAATAATGGGTTCAAGAATCTCTTTATTGATAAAAGAGTTAAAATAATGCTTAAAGGAGTTGGCCAATGGCAAAGGTTAAGATGATTTGTCCAATTACCAAGGGGCTTTGCATTGA
>JAKQBZ010000348.1 GCA_029559435.1 Deltaproteobacteria bacterium
TCAGGCCAGGGATTTCAAGGACGATCTTAAACGAGGGAAGATCGATCCGGGGCTCGAGCACGTCCTTGATCTGATCGTGAGCAATACGGTCGCTGACATATCGAAGGTAACGGTCGCGAACATCGCTGCGTTCAGGGCGGCGCTTTTTACCGAGATCGCGCTCAGGAACATAGTGCTTTCTGAAGGCGCACGGTCGCTGCTGGGGAGGATCATCGACCTCAGCGCGCTCGGTGAGGACGGCACACGGCTGAGCTCGGCGCTCAACCGCACGGCTCAGGCCGCTGAGATCGCGCTCTCCGAGCGGATCGGGATGAAAGACCCGATGACGTTCCGCGTCTACGGCGAGTTCGACGGGGTGAATTATTATTTTGACTCGACCGAGGTGATCAATGATCTGGCGGCCAGCGGGATCGTCAAGCGGTTCGTTATCGGCGAGGTGATACAAGGCGTTCCGCTCGGGCCGTTACGCGAAGCAATGGCCCAGCAGGAGAATATCATTACTTTGTTCGAGGCAGCTCCCGAGATCGTCGCGGGATTGCGGGAGGATTATCCTGACCTGGTCAGTTTTTATATCAGCCCGATCGATATCCCGTACGATCCGGCGGTGAACGCCGGTGTCCCGGTCAAGGCGGACGAGCGCGATATCCTCAAAGGGGGGTCATTCAGTTCAACGACGAAGGTGCAGAAAGACGGCGCCTGGCAGGTCCTGAAGGTCGGCAGCGAGAAAGAATACGTGAAATTATGCAATCAGCTGATGTGGCTGCAAACGGTGCCCGCGGTATTGAGGCCGTACTATCCCGATCTTTTGGGCTCACGGAAAACCGAGGAGACCGTCGAATATTCCATGCCTTTCTATGAGGGAGAGACGTTATCGGAGCTGTGTGCGGATCCCGCGATCGATAGGGTGACCATCGACAGAGTGCTCCGGAGAGTGCTCAACGTGTGGACGATGCATATGCGCCTGAAGAGAATGCCCGCGATACCGAATTATATCGAGGGATTCCTGATCAAGCGGGCGGAGGAATGTTATGAGATCCTGCGCCGGGAAGCGCCGGCGGTCTTCGTGCCGCTCCTCAGCGATCCCGTGATCATGATCAACGGGAAAGAATATTACAATGCCCCCTATCTTTTCCGGATGATCAAGCAGGACCGTGACCTGTTATCACGGCTGCAGCCGAAGGAATTCTGTTGTATTCAGGGAGATTTTCATTTCGGGAATATGCTGATCATGCAGGAGACGATCAAATTCCTGGACCCGCGCGGTAATCTCGTCGGCGACCCGATGTATGATCTGGCAAAACTCTATCATACGATCGTTTGTAAATATGACCTGATCCACGCTGACCTGTATGGCGTGACCGCGCATCTTGACGCAGCCCCGGTGGCGATCGAGAGCGTTCCTCCCCCTGCAGACAGCCCGCTGTGGCAGCGGTATCAATACCTTGAGGATGAATTTGATACTGTCGTCGCGGCAACGTACGGGAATTCGCTGTACCGTCAGGAAGACCCTTATTGGTATGAGCGGATGCTGTTGACGGCCGGGAAGATCATGACCGGCATCCCGATCTATCATTTGAAACATGACGGGAAGGAAGAACGCGCGATCGCCTTATATGTTCAGGGCATTAAAGTCTTGAACGACGTCTACTCCCGCTTTTATCCGGAGAGCGGTTCGGTCAGGTCGCTTGAGCGATCGGCGTAACATAAAAAGGCCAGCCTCCTTCTTTGGGCGCTCCGGCAATACTTTTGTTTGTTGTGAATAACGTTAGGTGGTCCCTCGTGTCCCCACCGGTGTTCATCCTTTTTTACCTGGTATCAAAATGAGTACAATTTTGGGCCTCATTCGTTTTGACAGGGGTGCGGGGCGGCGTTAGAATGAACGCCACAGTTAAAGATAGTCCCGCGTTCGGAGGGCTAAATCCAGGACTTAAATCATTAAAAACCTTCAGTAGTCGCATTGCGACCGCTGAGGGTTTTTTGCATTTTAGGATGAAATGCCCCCGCATGATACAGGAAGTATTTCTTGATGCGGGGGAAGTAGGATGAAATGCCCCCGTCGTCATTGCGAGGAGCCCGAAAGGGGCGACGAAGCAATCTCAGAACAGAGATTGCCGCGGCCAACATTTGGTTCAGGCCTCGCTAATATTGGGGACACCTTGAATCAAGGTGTCCCCACGTGGGCGACCAACGTTTTGCTATAACGGAAACATTAAC
>JAKQBZ010000286.1 GCA_029559435.1 Deltaproteobacteria bacterium
CACCAGTTCTGCAGGGTCGGCAAGTACGCCTTTATCAGCGGCATCACCGGCGTTCCCAAGGACGTTCCTCCGTTCGTGATCGCCGCGGGGAGCAGGGCTGAGCTTTACGGCCTCAACGTCGTCGGCCTTGAGCGGCACGGCTTTTCCAAAGAAGATATCTCGCAGTTAAAAAAGGCATACAGGATCCTTTTCCGGTCTTCCCTCCCCCTCACCACATCGCTGAAGGTCATACAGGAAGAACTGAAGGGCGAGCACATAGACGAGCTCATACATTTTATCCAGGCGTCGAAGAGGGGCATATGTCGATAAAGGTCGCCGTAGTCGGGACAGGCCATATGGGAAAGATACACCTCGGCAAGCTGCACGGTTTCGAGGGGGTCCGGGTCGCCGGGATCGCCGACATTGACGCTGCAGCGCTATCGGCGCTTTCGGAAAAATACGGGCTGACGAGTTATTCCGACTATAAGGACATGGCCAATGGGCTCAACGGCGTCGTGATAGCCGCGCCTACGGACACGCACTACCCCATTGCGAAATCGTTCATGGAAAAAGGCGTGCACGTCTTCATTGAAAAGCCCGTCGCCACCACCGTAAGCCAGGCCAGAAGGCTTGCCGGCCTTGCGGCGGAAAAAGGGCTTGCGTTCCACGTCGGCCACCTCGAAAGGTTCAACCCGGCGTTCAGGAAGGCGCGGCAGATGATCCGGGAGCCGCTTGTTATAGAGGCTCACAGGACAAGCCCTTTTACCGGAAGGTCGACGGACGTTGACGTCATACTCGACCTCATGATCCATGACATCGACCTTGTCCTTTCCCTCGTCAGGGAAGACGTGAGGGAGATCCGCGCCGGCGGCGCCTCCGTCGTGACCGACAAGCTTGACGCGGCGCAGGCACGGGTCGTCTTTGCAAACGGGTCTGTGGCAAATATCTTCTCAAGCAGGGTTGCAGCGAAACGAGAAAGAACGCTCACCGTTTTTGAAAAGGGACGGTCTTTTTGCATCGATTTTATGGAGGGGAGATTGACCGTCATCGGAAAAAAACCTGGCGGCGGCGTTGATATCGAAGAGCATGCGGCTGACCGCATAGACCCCGTTCAGGATGAACTGGCAGAGTTCATAAGCGCCATAAAAGGCATCCCGCAGCAAGGCGCCACAGGCGAAGACGGCCTCAGGGCGCTCATCCTCGCGAACAAGATCAGGCAGCACATTGCAAAGAAGCAGCGCTGACCCGAACATGCGGCACATCGTCCTTGTCACTGGAGAGCTCTCAGGAGAGATACACGCCGCGGAGCTCGTCAGATCGATCAAAAGGTCTGCCGCCGTGGAATTAAGCGGCATCGGAGGGCAAAGGCTCCGCGACGAAGGCATGAACACTATCTGCGACTACCGGAACATCTCCCTTACAGGCTTAAGCGAGATCTTTTCCAAGCTGCGCCACATAAAGGACGCTTACAGGGGCCTGAAAAAGCATCTTGAACAGACCCGGCCTTCCCTCCTGATACTCGTCGATTTTCCCGGCTTCAACCTGAAGATAGCCCGGTTCGCAAAAAAGCTGGGGATCCCCACGGTCTATTTCATCCCTCCGCAGATCTGGGCCTGGAGAAAGAAGCGCGCGCTCATGATAAAACAATGCGTCGACAAGGTGATCTGCGTGCTGCCTTTTGAAAAGCAGCTCTACGAAGAATACGGGATCGATGCCTCCTACGTGGGGCATCCCTTCGTCTCTACGGTAAGGCCGGCAAACACAAAAGAGGCATTTTTCAAAAAAACGGGCATCGGAAAAGGGTGCACCGTGATCACCATCATGCCCGGCAGCAGGGAAAACGAGATCGCGCGGCATATGCCGGTCCTCCTCAAGGCCATCGAAAAGATAAAAAGGCAGGTAGGCAGGCTTGCCGTCCTGCTCCCCCTCGCGGACAATATCGACGTGTCGGCCCTTGACAGCTTCAGGGAAGGGCTGAGAGACTGCACCATCATCAGGGGGCAGTCCTGCGATGCCCTTGCATATTCCGACCTGGCTATCGTCTCATCCGGCAGCGCTACGCTGGAGGCCGCGATACTCGGCACCCCCACGATCGTCATCTACCGGATATCGCTGTTCTCCTACTGCATCGCCAGGATGCTCGTAACAATAAAGCACATCAGCCTCCCCAACATCATCGCCGGGAAAGAGGTATTCCCGGAGTTCATCCAGCATATCCCATCTGAAAAGATTGCAGAAAAGGCAATATATATGATAAATAATGGAAAAGATAGCATAAAAAAGGATACGGACGAGATCCTCGCAAGGCTTGGACACTATGATTCCTATGAGCGCGCAAAGGATATCGTCGTTGAATTTTTAGGGAAATGACATGGCGCTATACCTGAGGCTTCTTAACTTTGTAAAACCTTATTGGGTAAAGCTTGTCTTTGCCATGATATGCATGTCCCTCGTGGCGGGGACGAACGGCCTGACGGCCTTTATCGTCAAGCCCGTGCTGGACAAGATCTTCTTTGAGAAGAACGAAACGATGCTCTATGTCATCCCGATAGGCGTCGTTCTCTTATATTTCCTCAAGGGGGTCTTCGAATACCTCCAGGCATACCTCATGGGCTACGTCGGGCAGAAGGTTATAACGGACATACGGAACCTCATCTTCGCCAACCTGCAGCGCCAGCCGCTTGTATTCTTCGATAAGACCCCTACCGGCTCCAGCATATCAAGGATCATGAACGACGTAAACCTCCTCCAGAGCACTGTCTCGGACGCCTTTACGGCGATCCTCAAGGATGCCTTTACCATAATCGGGCTCATCTTCGTTGTCTTCTACAGGGATTGGAGGCTCGCGATCATAGCCTTCATCATCCTGCCCTTCGCAACCTACCCCATTGTCGCCTTCGGAAAGAAGCTGCGAAAGATCAGCATGAAGGCGCAGAGGTCTGTAGCGCGCCTCACAAGCTTTCTCCACGAGACCATTACCGGCCAGAGGGTGGTGAAGGCATTTTCCATGGAGATGTATGAGAACAAACGGTTTGAGGAAGAGAACGATGAAATGTTCAGGATCATCCTCAAGCGCACCAAGATCAGGGCGCTGTCCCACCCCATAATGGAGGTGCTCGGCGGCATAGCGATCGCGGTAATAATATGGTACGGCGGCAAAGAGGTCATCTCGGGAACCTCGACGCCGGGCAACTTTTTTTCCTTCACTGCGGCCCTTCTCATGCTCTACGAGCCGATCAAGAGGCTCAACAAAGAAAACCACAACATACAGCAGGGCCTCGCCGCGAGCCAGCGCGTCTTTGAGGTCATCGACAGGGAGCCGGAGATACTGGAAAAGCCCGGCGCCATCCAGCTTGGCAGGGTCAGCGGCTCAATAGAGTTCGGCAATGTCTTTTTTAAATATGAGGACAAGATGATCCTCAACGATATCAACCTTACGATCAACAAGAACGAGGTGCTGGCGATAGTGGGCGAAAGCGGCGTAGGCAAGACAACCCTCGCCAACCTCATCCCGAGGTTCTACGACATAACAGACGGAAAGCTCCTCGTTGACGGCGTTGACATCAGGGATGTTACGCTTGACTCGCTGAGGAAGAATATAGCCCTTGTGACGCAGGATATCATCCTCTTCAACGACTCTATCATGAACAACATAGCGTACGGCGTCGTGCCGGACCAGGAAAGGCTTGAGAGCGCGGCCCGCATGGCCTACGCCCACGATTTTATCGTCAAGCTTCCAAAAAAATACGACACGGGCGTAGGGGAAAAAGGCGTAAGGCTTTCCGGGGGGCAGAAGCAGCGGATCGCCATCGCCCGGGCCCTTTACAAAGATTCGCCCATACTCATTCTCGATGAGGCAACGAGCTCTCTCGATGCCGCGTCTGAGATCGAGGTGCAAAAGGCCCTCGAGAACCTCATGAAGGGAAGGACAACGATCATCATCGCCCACAGGCTTTCAACGATCATCAACGCCAACAGGATCATAGTCCTTGAAAAGGGAACCATCGTCCAGGAAGGGACGCACGCTACCCTCATAGAGGCCGAAGGCCCCTATAAGCGGCTCTATGAATTGCAGTTCAGGGAAAGCTCACAAAAAAAGGTCATAAATATGGGTAAAAAATGAAAACAATAAAATATTTTCTCCTCCTTAACGTGCTGCCGCCCCTTGTCTTCGTTGTGCTCTCGCTCCTTAGAATGACGCTGCGGTTCGTGCACATCAACAGGTCGGCGGTGCAGGAAGCGTGGGACGGAGGAGGCAACTTCATCGTCTGCTTCTGGCACGGAAGGCTGCTCATGATGCCCTTCGCGAAAAAGGGAGGCGGAGGAAAGGTGCTGATCAGCCGCCACCGCGACGGTGAATTTATTGCCCGGATCATCCGCTTTTTCAATCTCGGCTCCATACGCGGCTCCTACAGGAAAGAGGGGAGCGTCTCTTCGCTCAGAACAATACTGCAGGACCTGAAGCGCAACATAGATGTGGCGATCACGCCCGACGGCCCGAAAGGCCCCCGGTACAAGGTAAAGCAGGGCATCATCGAGCTTGCAAAGCTGTCCGGCAAGGCAATAGTGCCCGTCAGCTACGGGGCAAGTAAAAAAAAACTTTTCATTCCTGGGACAATTTCATCCTGCCCTATCCTTTTTCAACGGTCTATTTTCTATGGGGAGACCCGATCCATATAAGCAAAGAGAGTACCTCTGGAGATATTGAAAAAAAGAGGGTCGAGCTCGAACATGCGCTCATATCCATTACCGAGAAAGCGGATGCCGTAGCATGTGGAAGATAATCTACAACATACTGACCTTTGTGGCCCTCCCGTTCTTTCTCCTCTACGCGCTGTCGAAGAAAAAGATCAGGAAGAATGTCCTCGAACGGCTTGCGCCCCCCGGAACAGCCGGGGAGCACCGGATGCTGTGGATCCACGCCGCATCCATCGGAGAGGCGCTGATAGCCGAAAACCTCGTCAATTACATGCGGGAGAAGACAGGGTTTCAACGTTTCCTCATAACTACCAATACGCACTACGCCGGGGAACTCCTCGAAAGAAAGCTCGGCGATCATGCCCTGGTACAGCCGCTGCCCCTCGATTTCATATATTCAATACGCCGCTTTTTAAGGAGCGTCAGGCCCGAGGCGCTTCTTATCATCGAGACAGAGATCTGGCCGAACCTCATATGGTAGACAAAGAAAGAGGGGGCGCCCGTAATGATAGTCAACGGGAGGATCTCTGACAGCACGATCAACCGGTACAGGGGCCTGTCGTTTTTTCTCAGGCACGTCTTCGCCGACATCGATTATGTCCTCGCCCAGTCGGAAGAGCATATGAACCGCTATATCTCTATCGGCATGAACCCCCGGAAGGTGGTCAATGCGGGCAATATCAAGTACTACAGGAAATCCGCTGCGCCCATCGACGCCTCTCAAAAAGAAAAGATCATAACCTGCGGCAGCGTCAAAGAGAAGGAGCTTGATACGGTGTTTGACGCCGTCAAAAGGCTCAAGGCCCGCTTCCCTGACCACACCGTCTTCGTGGCGCCCCGGGAGCTGCATCTCACCGAAACGATCGAAAAAGAGCTCTTGTCTTCTTTCAGCTGCGCCAGGTACTCCACCCTGAAAAAGGCGCCCCCCTCAGCCTTGAATACCGATACCGTTGTCGTCGATACTGTCGGCGACCTCCTCGATATATACAAAAGAAGCCGGGTTGCCTTTGTCGGAGGCAGCCTCGCCCCTTACGGCGGGCAGAACATCCTCGAGCCCTTATTCTTCGGCACGCCCGTGCTGTTCGGGCCTTTCATGGAAAACTTCAGGGACATCGCCGAGCAGGTAGCAAGGAGCGGGGCCGGGATGGTCGTTAAAAACGGCGACGAGCTGGTGAGCCACATTACCATGATCCTCGAGGACGCGGCGCTCATGAAAAAGATGGGCGAGGCAGGGAAAAGGGTCATCGAGGCGCAGCAGGAGGTCATGAGAAGGACAGTGGAAATCATCGTAGAGAAGATACAGCAACACCCGTAAGTCGTAAGGCGTAAGGGGACGAAACCCGTGAAGGGTGAAAGGTAAAAGGTGAAAAGCGAGAAATCAAAGAGACAATTCTTTGAGAAGTCTATCTCTCTCCTCTTTGCTCTTCGCTCTCTGCTGCCCTTCTCTCACGACAGCTTGCCAAAGAAAAGCCCGACGCCGATGCCCTGCGGTAATGTATCGTGGTTTAAAACCTTTCACCTTTTACCTTTCACTGTATCAGTTGGAGGTCATATGAATGAATTTGCAAAGCTTGTGGAGCTTGTAGCAACCTTGCGGGGCGAAGAAGGGTGCCCGTGGGACAAAAAGCAGACCCTTCCTTCTTTTAAAAC
>JAKQBZ010000324.1 GCA_029559435.1 Deltaproteobacteria bacterium
TTGCTGTCGGCGGGAATTTTTACGGCGCAAACGACGGCAAGGTAAGCGCTACAGTAAGCGGTTCAATTCAGGGCCGTGTACTTGAAGCGGCTGCTTCAGACGGCGAGATTATCGAAGGATTATTGTTGTAAGTAAACATAAAGACAGGAGGACACAATGGGAGTTGATTATCAGGGTTCAAGGGCAGTACCGAGGTTAGAGCTGGGCGAAGCGGCTTTGGAATTCATTCAGCAGCAGGATGAATTTATCGGGACACAAGTGTTGCCGATATTTCCGACTAAGAAAAAGGCAAGCATATTTCCCGCAATAACCAGGGAAAGCATCACGCGCGAAGCAGACACTAAGCGTGCCCCGCGCGGCAACTATAACAGAGATGGCTTTCAGGCAAAGGATAAGCAGTATAACTGCGAGGAATACGGCCTTGAAGGGCCTCTTGACGACAGCGAGAGGAGCCTTTATGCGACGGATTTCGACGCAGAGCTTACCACGGTGCAAATTATCACGCGGCGCGTTCTGCAGGCTCAGGAAAGGCGCATTGCAGGGATTGTGTTCAATACGACCACATTTGCCGGGCCCGCGCTATATACCGATAATTCCGGAGCTCCTTGGGATAACCCAAGCTCAGATGTTCCGCTTCAAGTGCGCGCAGCGAGGGAAAAGGTGAGAGCCAATTGCGGCATTGACCCGAATACCCTCATCTGCAGCAAGGCCAATATCGACCGCCTGCTGGCTAACAACAGCATCAAGGACGCGATCAAATATGTGGCCAGGCTTACCGAGGCAGAGCTGCTTAATGCGCTTGCGGATATTCTGGGTGTGCGCCGGATCCTTGTAGGCAAAGGCATCTACAATACAGCCAAAGAAGGCAAGCCTTTCGCTAGCGCGGATATCTGGAATGACGATTACGCGATGGTGGCAACAATCGGGGATTCGCAGCGGCTTTCCGATCCAAGCGTCGGAAGAGTGTTCTTATGGAGCGCTGACAGCCCGGAGAACGCGACGGTCGAGCAATACCGCGACGATGCGGCAAGAAGCGATATTTTCCGCGTAAGGCAGCATGTCGACGAGCTTATTATAGACCCGTATTTTGCGCATCTAATGAAAGTCGACGCCTAAGCAAGCGTCTTAAAACAAGCAATGCGCCGGGAGGCTTTAACGGCCTCCCGGCAAGGCTTGGAAAGCGGGGGCTATGGCTTTCAAGGATAATTTAGCGCAGGATGCGGCAGAAACATTCTTAAACTCGGATGAGTTTGCCGAGGAAATTACCTACACGCCTAAAGGCGGATCAGCGAAAGTTATTAAAGCGCTTGTGAACCGCAAGCGCATAGACCCTGCCTACGAGGATGCGGGCCGCGTTCTCATAAACCAATGTGAGATATTTATTGCCAATGATGAAACATCCGGTGCCGCGTCTATTAACAAAGGCGGGGATATTGTTTCGCTTGCAGAGGTTGTCGGCGGAGGCGCAATTGACTGGGTAGTGGCGGATATCTTAGGACAAGACGAAGGAGTATGGCATTTGCTTTTGCAGAAATGAGCGAGCTAAAACTGGAGATTAACACAAAGAATTTAGAGCGGGCAATCAGGCTTTTTCCGAAAGAGCTAAAATACAAAATTGCCGACGGGATGGATCATGCCACGCGCAAATTCTTAAAAATCTTCAAACAAACACGGCTTCAGGGCCCGCCAGGGATAAAGGGCAGGCCTCATGGGATTTTTACGCATTTCAGCAGGGCAAGCCTCCTGTCGCAGGATATCGAGGGCATGGGCATGGTGATTTTCTCGGATTCAAAGATTGCCCGCATGCATGAACAGGGTGCAACGCTTAAAAATCCAGGGGGCGGCAAGCTTGCCGTGCCGCTTTCGGCAAGGAAAGAACTATTTACCTCTGACGGCAGGCTTAAGAAACAATACAAGCAGCCGCGGCTGCTTAAAAATGTTATCCCCATTCAATTGAAAGGCAAGACATTCCTGGCCAAGGTTAAAAAGAAACTGCGCGAGCTGATCCCTATTTTTGTTTTGAAAAACAGCGTGCGCATCCGGCCAAGGCTCATGTTCTATAAAACATGGGATGACATGCAGAATGAGCGGATAGATATTTTAAACAAATCAATTGAAAAGGCGCTGAATAAAGTATGACGGTCAGAGAAAGCATTTTAGAGAACGTAAAGACAACGCTTGAGGCAATCTCAATCGCAAACGGTTATCACAATGACATTGCCAGCGTGCAGAGGTGGCGGCAGTCCGGGAATTCGCTTGTCTTGATCCCTTGCATAGTGATTAATGCCGGACCCGAAGAAAAAGAGCCGGTGCCTAACCCTTTTACAACCTGCAAGTTTACCGTCTATCTTGATGTCTGGACAAGGCAGGCGCAGGATGATCCGCAGCCGACAGACGCGCTCTTAAATAGTCTTTTGGGAGATATCGAAAAATCGCTTATGGTTGACTACACGCGCGGGGGTTTTGCCAAAGATACGAATATCAAGTCCAATGTCCTTTTTGAAACTTTGGAAGGCCAGCCGCAGGCAGGCATCATCATAGAGCTGGAGATATTTTATCAGCACAAACAAAACGATCCCGAAATTTCGGGATAGAGGAGGTTAAATCATGCTTACACGTAAGCGTCAATTAGCAGCAAAAATAGAAGCGGTAGAAGGCACCGCTGAAACTTTGGCTGCGGCAGATGCCAGGCTTTTAGTCTAACCCGAAGGTGAGTTTTGATATTGCAATGTTTGAGCGCAACCCTGCCAGACAGACATTTTCGAACATAGGCAAAATCCCCGGCAAGCGGCCTGCAGGATTATCATTCCGCTTAGAGTTACGAGGTTCAGGCGCAGCTGCTACTGTGCCGGAATGGGGCAAGCTGCTTCAGGCCTGCGGATTTGGGGTTAATACTCTAAAGTCCATGAATATAGGTGCGATTACCAACGGGCCTTTTCAGCATGGAGAAACGATTACCGGCGGCACATCTGCGGCTAAAGGGAGAGTTGTTATTAATACCGCTAACGGCGCAACCGCGATCCTGTTTGTTACTATTTCCGGGACCTTTGTCAGCGGAGAAGTAATTACCGGAGGTACGTCAACTGCAACTGCCGCTACATCATCTGTGCCGTCAACTGTCGGCAATGAGTTTAAGCCGATCTCAGATAGCATTCCGTCTCTTACCCAGGGCTGCTACGAGGACGGCCTGCGAAAACTTTTAAAAGGATGCCGGGGCAAGGTAAAGTTTGGCTTTAAGTCAGGAGAGCCGGTACTTCTTGATTTTGATTTTCAGGGCGTAGAAGCAGGGGTAGCGGATACGGCATTTCTTAGCAACGTCACTTACGAAACTACCAAGCCCCCGGCGTTTTTAAGCGCGCTTTTCTCAGTGGATGCTTATTCCGCTAAGGTCGGAGAAATGGATATCGATTTCGGCAGCATCCTGGCAGAGCGAGACGATATAAATGACCAGCGCGGGATCTTGTCTTTTGCTGTTACCGGCAGAAATGTCCTAGGTTCATTTAACCCGGAGATGGTTTTATCTGCTGCGTATGATTTTCATGCCAAGTGGTTTTCAGGCGCTGAGATGGTGGTTGATTTTACAGTGGGATCTGTCGCCGGGAATAAGTTCAGGTTTTATATTCCCCGCGCGCAGTATACCAAGGTTGAAGATGAAGATAGGGACGGCCTGCAAATAGCCAAGAGCACGTTCAGTCTCAACGGCTCGCTTTTATACGGGGATGATGAATTAAGCATTTTAGCGTTATAAAAAAAGGAGATAACCCATGCTTACCGGAATAAACATTTATGAAGCCAAGCCTTATAAGTCAAAACTCGATCCGGATAAGGATAATTCCACAATCTTTCACGTCGGACTTTTGGATTCTTATTTAAGGGCTTATATCGAGGATCAAACCACGTCTTTTGAATTCAGCTCCAAGAACCCGAAGGATCCGGCTAAGGCAAATATTAACGCCTCAAAGCGTAATCTTTTAGTGGTCAAGTTCGGGCTTAAGGGTTTTGACAACTTTTTGGATCCGCGGGATAAGAAGCCGCTTAAGTTTGACACGGTTTCAACGGCAATAAACGGGAAGAATTATACGGCTGTTACCGATGAGATTATTTCGATGCTGCCCAAGGCTTTGATAGACGAGCTTTCGGAAGTGATTTTAGCCGAGAATTCTTTGAGCGAGGACGAAGAAAAAAACTAATCCTGGCGGTCGAGCTGCATAAGTTTAGGCTTGACTGCCAGGCATGC
>JAKQBZ010000326.1 GCA_029559435.1 Deltaproteobacteria bacterium
CAGTACCAAAAATGGGGGCTGATGTGAGGACATTCATTTTTTCGTGTTTTGTAATCGTACTGGCATGTTCCCGGGCATTTGCGTTGGAGTATACTCTTGATGACCTTTACAGAATGGCCCTGGAGCGCTCCGAAAAGATCAAAATATCCGAAGAAGATCTGTTCATTGCCGAAAAAGGGAGAGACAAGGCATTGTCTGCTTTGTTGCCGAAGTTATCGGGAGTGGGAGGCTACACCAGCTATAGGGACAACAAGGTCAACGATAACAACAGCCTGATCCAGCCTGACGATACTGCAAACTGGGGTTTAAGGCTCGACCAGTCGTTCTCCCTTGGGGGAAAAGAGATTATTGCTTACAGGATAGCCAGGAACAGCATCGGCAAAAGCAAGTACGATCTTTTTGCTGTTAAAGAAGGGTACATGTATACCGTTACCAGCACCTACTACGAACTGCTGAAGACGAAAAAGGTTGTTGATATCGCAAGGCAAAACGTGGAGCGGCTGACAAAGTACAGGAACGCTGCCTCGACCCGCTTAAAGGTAGGAGAGGTTACGAAAACTACGCTCCTGAGGGCAGAAGCCGAGTTGTCGGGGGCGCAGTCCGATCTGATCAAGGCTGAAAATATCCAGAGATTAGCAAAGGCCGTCCTCGCAAGGGTTGTTGGTATCCAGGGCGACTTTGAAGTGAAGGAGACACAGGACCTGTTGCTCGAAGCCTCACGCGCTGACGACATCGATAGCGTTGTAAAGGGATGTAAATTACCGACGGTCGATTGCCTGAAAGAGACTGCATACACCGAACGGGCCGAATTAAAATCGCTGGATGCGCAGAAGGGCATAGCTGATGCCACAGTTAAATTCGCACGCGGCTCCTACTGGCCCACGCTTGCCCTTGAAGGCGCGTATCAAAAAAAGATCGAGAGTCCTGAAACGCAAAGCATTATCAGGGACAACCTTTATGGCGGCGTCAGGCTCATTTTCCCATTCTTTGAGGGCGGGTTAAGGAACGCCGAGGTCCAGGAAGCCACCGCAAAAAAGAGGCAGGCCGATTATAGCTTCGAAGATATCAAAAAATCCGTAATGGTTGAGGTTGAAACAGCATATCTCGATTTCCTTACTCAAAAAGGCACCCTGAAGTCCCTTGAGGACCAGCTTGTTTTTGCAAAAGATAATTTCAATGCCGTCACAAAGCAGTTCGAGCATGGTCTTGCACACAGCATTGACGTTATGGATGCCAACACGCTGCTTGTCACGGCCCAGAGGCAACTGGCCGATGTTGTATACAATTACCAGTTGTCGATCGCAAGGTTAAAACGGGCAACCGGCACATTGTTGCAGTTCGTTTTGGGCAGCAAAGCAGCCCTTCAAAAACAATGACATCAGTCGCGAAGGAGCGAAGAGGATGAAGGAAAAACGATTCACCCATGTTGTACTGTGCGTATTTGTTGCCGTGGCGTGGCTGTTCTTTGTGGATGGTTGTCAGAAGAAAGATGACAAGGCATCTGAAGAGAAGACGTACAACGTGATTGTCAGGGTATCGGAGAAGCAGCCGCTGCGTCCTTTTATTGAAGCAACGGGGACGTTAAATCCTTTCGAAGAAGTAAATATCGGCGCAGAGATAGACGGAATTATTAAGAGCGTGAAAGTCGATGAGGGCACCGCGGTTACGAAAGGCATGCTTCTCGCCGCAATAGACGATATCGAATACTCCCACGAGGTCATCAGGGCAGAGGCATTTCTCAAGCAGACCGAGGCTACGCTGGCCAATACGAAGATCGAATTTGCAAGAAAGGAGGCCCTTTTCAAGGAGCAGCTCGTTACCAGCCAGCAGTTCGACGATGTATCAACGCGCCTGGCGCATGCGGAGTCTGAGGTCGAAAGGGCGAAGGCGGCCCTGATCATCGCAAAACAGAAGCTTGCAAAGACAAGGATCTACGCGCCTCTTGCATCCAGGGTAAAGGAAAAAAAGGTGTCATCAGGTGATTTTGTAAAGGTCGGCGCTTCCCTTTTCATCCTGATACAGCCTGATCCTCTCAAGGTTCGCTTTACCGTGCCGGAAAAAGATGTTGGAAAGTTAAAAACCGGCCAGGACGTGATGCTGAAGGTCGATGCCTTCCCCGACAGAGAGTTCAAGGGAAAGGTGAGCATTGTCTTTCCGAGCCTTGAGGAAAAGACGCGAACACTGGCTGCAGAAGCGCTGGTCCCTAACTCTGACGGCATGTTAAAACCGGGCTTGTTCACAAAGGTAATATTGTATACGGGCGCCGCTAAAGACACTATAGTGGTTCCCGTAACGGCGCTGCTCTATGAGGCTGAAAAGGTAAGATTGTTCACTGTCGGCGGTGACAGGGCAAAAGAGGTGCTGGTAAAGATCGGGAGCAAGCATGGCGAGATGATGGAGATCGTTGAAGGGGTCAAGGAAGGGGAAAAGATCGTTGTCGCAGGCCAGCAGAGCCTCTCCGGAGGCGTGAAAGTGAGCGTGCAGCAGGCTGCACCTGCCGGCACGGGGCCGGCAGTTCAGGATCAGAGGCCGGCAGTGAAGGGTGAGAAGTGAGAAGTGAGAAGTTAAAAAACGAAGACAAAGATAAGCGATCATCGTCCGGAGGATATCGTGTGGCTCGCTGATACGTCTGTTAAGCGCCCTGTTTTTGCGACAATGCTGGTTATGGTCCTTGTTGTCCTGGGAGCTGTGAGCTACCCGAATATCGGGGTTGACCTCTTTCCAAAGATCGATCTGCCGATCGTTAATATCCGGACAACGCTTAAAGGCGCCAGCTCCGAGATCATGGATATCGACGTCACGGACAAGATCGAGGAGGCGGTCAATACAATAAACGGCATTAAGACGATAACCTCCACAAGCACTGAAGGCGCATCGGTGATCTCCATTGAGTTCGTGCTCGAAAGGGATATCGACCTTGCGGTGCAGGACGTGCGAGAGAAGATCTCGATCATCAGGTCAAAGCTTCCCACCGACATAGATGAACCGATCGTCGAGAAGGTGGACCCGGATGCAACGCCCGTCCTGTGGTTTGCCCTCCACGGCGAGAAATCTCCCCGGGACCTTTCCACGTATGCCAACGAGGTCCTGAAAGAGCAGTTTCAGAGGATCAACGGCGTAGGCGCATTAAGGCTTTATGGGCTGCGCCTCAGGCAGGCAAGGATCTGGCTGGACAACGACAAGCTGCAGTCTTACGGGATTACCGCGCAGGACGTGTCCGGAGCGCTCGCAAGGGGAAATGTCGAGCTGCCGGGCGGATCCGTCGAGGGGGACACGAAAGAATACACAGTAAAGGTAAAAGGCGAATTTCCCACCATTCAGGATTTTAATGATCTCATCGTAGGTTACAGGAACGGGGCTGCTGTAAAAATTAAAGACGTGGGGCGTGCCGAAGACGGCATGGAGGAAAAGCGTACCATCGCTCGCTTCAACGGGATGAACTCTGTGAACCTTGGCATCCAGAAACAGTCCGGCACAAATACCGTTGAGGTTGTAAACAGGGTCAAGGATGAACTCAGGGCCATAAGAAAGACATTGCCTGCGGGGATGAGCCTATCCATTGCCTTTGACCAGTCAGATTTTATAAAGCGGTCTATCAACGAGGTACAGCACCACCTCATATACGGAGGAATATTCGCGATCTTTGCGGTCCTGATCTTTTTGAGAAATATAAGGACAACGCTGATAAGCGCATTGGCAATACCGACTTCCGTCATTTCCACCTTTGCCATAATGAACGCCTTCGGATTTACGTTCAACAATATGTCGATGCTCGCCCTTTCGCTTTCCATCGGCATTCTCATCGATGACGCGATCATCGTCATCGAGAACATTCACCGGCATATCGAAGAAGGAATGACGCCCAGGGAGGCGTCGTTTTTTGCCACATCGGAGATAGGGCTCGCAGTTTCAGCGACAACGCTTGCAATAATAGTGATATTTATTCCCGTCGCCTTCATGAAAGGGATAATAGGAAGGTTTTTCTTCCAGTTTGGCCTCACCGTGGTGTTTGCCGTTATGGTTTCGTGGTTCGTTTCGTTCACTCTCACGCCCATGCTGTCCTCGTTGTTCCTGAGGAGGCATGGGGAGGCCCGGGATAGTAAAACAGGTGAAAATACCCCCGGGTCTTTGTATGGCAGGTTGGTCCGCCACCATTACCTGAAAAAGATATCCGATATGCTTGAGAGGGAATACGAGAGGTTGGAGGGTCAATACAGAACTGTTCTCGTATTTGCGCTCAACCACAGGAAGATGGTTCTTACTGTTGCCGTTGTCATATTTGTCTTCAGCCTTTCCATAACAAAGTTCATAGGCAAGGAATTTACCCCCTCGGAAGACCAGAGCAGGTTTGTCATCAGGCTGCAGACCCCTGTAGATTATTCGATCGAAGAAGTCGACCGTATGTGCAGGCGCGCCGAGGAGGTGGTGAGGAAAGTCCCTGAGGTGACCACGATCCTTTATTCGCAGGGCGGCGGAGCAACGAGAGAGCTCAACAGGGCGAACCTGATGATCAACCTTAAGCCGAAGTCTCAAAGAAGAAAGGACCAGGAACAGATCAAGGCAGAGATAAGAAGATCGTTGAGAAATGTGCCCGGGCTCAGGGCTTCTGTGGAGAACGTCTCCATGATAGGGGGAGGGCAGAGGCAGACTGCGATCCAATACAGCATAAGAGGGCTGGATCTTCAGGACCTCGAAATGTATACACGCGACATTGTGAAGCAGTTTTCAAAACTCCCCGGCGTTGTCGACCTCGACACCTCCTATGAGACAGGAAAACCTGAAGTGCGTGTATTTATCGACAGGGACAAGGCCGCCGATCTCGGGATCGATATCGCGACAGTTGCCGAGACGGTGAATTTTCTCATAGGCGGCGAGGTTGATGTCACCAAGTTCAAGGATGAAGCGAAGGGCAGGCGTTACGATGTCAGGGCGCGGCTGATACCCGGCAACAGGGTGAACCCTGACGACATTGGGAAGGTATACGTAAGGGCGAAGGACGGGAGGCTTGTGCAGCTCGCAAATATTACGAGTTTTCAGGAAGGCGGGGGGTCAAGCGTCATAAACAGGGTAGACAGGCAGAGGGCGATCACGGTCTTTGCGAACCTCGAGAGGACGCCCCTCGGCAAGGCCAAAGATGAGCTCGACAGAATATCGGCCAATGTCCTTCCTTCGGGCTATTCAGGGCGGTACAAGGGGCAGGCGGATGTGATGGCAGAGTCTTTCGGCTACCTGATGTTTGCCATGGGGCTTGGCATAATCATGGCGTATATGGTGCTTGCAGCGCAATTTGAAAGCTTTGTCCATCCCTTCACCGTTCTGCTCTCTATGCCCTTTTCTTTTATCGGTGCCTTTGGTGCCCTGTTGATCTTCGGCAAAACGCTGAATATTTTCAGCTTTATAGGGCTTATCCTCCTTATGGGCCTTGTAAAGAAGAACGCCATCCTGCTCGTTGATTATACAAATGTGCTGAGGGGAAGGGGCATGTCACGAAGGGACGCTCTGTTACAGGCAGGGCCGGTGAGGCTCCGGCCCATACTCATGACGACCTTCGCGATGATATTGGGCATGATGCCTATAGCTATCGGGATAGGGGAGGGCGCTGAGACCCGTTCGCCGATGGCGCTTGCTACGATAGGGGGCCTCCTGACCTCGCTGCTTCTTACACTCGTTGTTGTGCCTGTTGCCTATGATCTTTTTGATGAGATCCAGGAGAGGATCTTTAGAAGAACAGTCAGGAGTTCGGAGCCGGGGGTTCGGAACGATCCCGCATGACCCTCTTTCTGATCACATTCCTGCTCCTTTACAGCACCCTTCATCTTTATCTGTTTATAAAGATGCAATTTGCTTTTCACCTTAGGCCTGTCCCTGACATTTTTATCGCTGTCTTCATGGTGGTGATGACCATTGCGCCTTTCGCGGTGCGCCTCGCTGAAAGGGCAGGCAATGAGCATTTTGCGCGACTCATGGCCTATGGGGGGTATATATGGATGGGATTTATTTTTTTCTTCTTCTCGTTGTCGATCTGCATCGATATCCTCCGCATGGCCATCCATGCTTACGGCTTTATTTTTAAGAGAGATCTTTCTTGCCTCACATCTGCTTACAAGCTATTTTTCATAGTGCCGATTATATATGCACTGATCGCTTCTGCATATGGTTACTGGGAGGCAAAGAATATTACTATAGAGAAGATCGAAATGAAGACGCCGAAGATCCCGGAGCGCATTGGAAAGATCACGATCGCCCAGATCTCCGACGTGCATCTCGGTCTTATCGTGAGGGAGGAGAGGCTAAAGCGCATTATAGACGCTGTTAAGAAGGCAAACCCTGACATGCTTGTCTCCACGGGCGACCTCGTGGACGGGCAGATAGACGGACTGAACGGGCTCATAGGAATGCTCGATGAGATAAAGCCGCAATACGGGAAGTTCGCCGTGACGGGCAACCACGAATTCTACGCCGGTATTAAAAAATCTCTCGATTTTACGCAAAAAGCAGGCTTCAGCGTATTAAGGGGGAATGGGGTAACCGTCGGCGGGGTTGTAAATGTTGCCGGCGTTGATGATATTGCCGGACTGCCTTTTAACTATGTTGAGGCCCCGGAAAGGTTATTGCTCTCAAGGCTTCCGCAGAACCTTTTCACGATTCTTCTGAAGCACCACCCCGTTGTTGATGAAAGCGCGGCCGGGCTGTTCGACCTGCAGCTCTCAGGCCACACGCACAAAGGTCAGATATTCCCTTTCAGGTTTTTGACAAAAGCCTTTTTCCCCATGTACGCGGGATATTACAGCTTGCCGAAGGGGTCAAAGCTTTACGTTAACAGGGGCTCCGGCACATGGGGACCGCCGATACGCTTCCTGGCGCCGCCTGAAGTAACCGTTATCGAGCTTAAACATGGAAGACAAGAATGAATCCGTAGAGCCTATTTACGACCTCATTTGTTTGTGTATTCCACACCAAGTGTGTATATTATTACGGCGGTTTTAACCGTCGTGAGGATCTATAGTTATGGAAGAAAAGCGGATAGACTGGCAGTCGACGGCCCTGCAGGTGAACCTTGAAAGGACTGCCGCAGTTGTTGAGATACCGGAAGAATACCAGATCCTTCTCGACGTAGCAAAAGATCATTACGGGGTCCTTAAGCGCACCAGGGAGCTTCTCACAGAACTCTATCACCCCTATGTAAACTGGGAATACGTCTTAACTCAACTGAAGGCGCTCTCTGTCGGAGATTTTTACGATTTCAACAGCCACAAGAACGGCCTCGATGCGCTGAAAATGCTCGGCGATATCTATCTCCGCGTCATCTCATCGGCAGCGCCTGAAGATATCCGCGATGACGCAGTGCGGTACCTCTTTGAATATATGAGCATGATGTTTACACATAGTGACGAGTTCCTGGAAAGGAACCTTTCATTGTTCCCGGTCATCTTTGATTCGCTTTTAAAGGTTGCAGGCGACGGCAGCTTTTTGTTAAAAAAAAGTTCAAGCTATTTCAAGACGATCCTGCCTTATGCCGCAGAGCATGGCGCTTATTTCAAAACCGGCCCCTTCGAATTGCTGCTTTACAAGGTTTTTCATAAAACATACGAATTCTGGCTGACGCAGCCTGACCCTGCGCAATGGTTGCCGGGCGACGGCGCATCCCGCGAGATGGCTGACCTGTACCTGAAGCTTGTAAGCCCCCTTACTCACGAGAACATGTCTTTGCTGACCGGGAAACTTGAGGATCTGCACAGTAAAAGACAAAAAGATGCATTGAAAGCCTACAGCGCCATGCCGGATTTTTTCCAGATAGTAAACGCCTATTCCGCCCTTGCCGATGAGCTTGAAAAAAAGGAAGCCTTTGCCGGGAAGCACTATCTCATCAAGCTTGATTTTCTTTTTAAGGTCATGAGCGTCAACGGCCTTTCGGACATACACAACAATACTTTGCTCGAGATCAACCGTTGCCTTGGAAAGGTCTTCAGGGAGGAAAGCGGCCACAACCTTCACGACTTTGTCAGAAAGGTATTCCTTTTGCTGAAAAAGAATGTCACCGCGCACCAGCATCGGGCTACCATAATTGATTGCATTATGACATTCGCGAAGGGTATTTTTGAGCAGAATAGCCACTCGCTCGTAGACACCTTCATAGACGAGCTTATAGCATTTGGATTTCAGCCCCCGGATGTAAAAGGATCAAACACTGAATGGCAGGTGCAGGTAAACCCTGCACATATAAAAAATATAAGGGCGTGGCTGGAGATTGTTTCGTTGAAGCCGAGATGGACAAAACGTCTCCTGTCGGCGTTTATCATCAACCTGAAACTGCAAGGAGTCTTTGTCAAAGATACTGATCTTCTGCAGCGGGACATTTCCTTTCTGCTTAATGCTGACATAGCCCCTGCTTACAATCTCGTGAAGCAGCTCCTGAGGATATTTCCCGTCTATTTCACCGAGATCGGCGCAGAAGGGGAATTAAGGGACACATCGACAAAAGTGGATGAGCTTACAATGAGGAACGATAAGCTGGTCTATTTCCTCAGGAAGCAGTCGCATGTGGAGAGCAACAGCCTCCTTGTGCCCTTTGTTGAAGATATATTCCGCTACTGGCATTCCGGGGACAAGGAGTATGTGAAGGGGCATTTGCCCGAAGAGGTCTTTCAAGAGGTGCATAGCAGCGGAGAATACTTCGACGGAATGCATCAGATATTCGTTGAGCTTCTTCCAAAAGTGAATGGCGATGTCTGCGGCCTTCTTGAATGGGATATCCAGAAGATCAGGGATGAGACCAATCGGATCGGCGGCGTATCTGACAGGGACAAAGAGCGCACAGCGCTCATGATAAGGCTCTACCAGCTTTTGTTCAAGAAATACAACTACCAGCCAATTGACCTTCTGCAGGACCTGGAAGCTTCCTGCATGTTCGAGCTGCCCAAGATCAAGGGGTTGCGATATGCCCTGAAGAATAAGAATATCTACCGTGCCCTCGTTATTATGATGGAGCTGCTCTCAACCCTGAAGGAAAAGATACTTACTCCGGGAGAGATCGCGCCCTTTGAAAACATCTATTACAAGCGACATATTGCAGCAGGCATTCCATCGATGTACGGAACCTACAGGGAAGAAAAGTTCGAAGCGATGGGCCTGGCCTTCCGCCTTGAGAATTTTGCAGGCGTTCTGTTCCAAAAGCTGCTTGAGTCGCTGAACCTAAAGTTTATAACAAAGAGCACCCTTACCAGGGTCCATGAATACCTCTGGGTCTATGTAAAGGCCCTTGAGCTTGAAGGGATCGCGACGGAAGGCCTCGTTTCAAAGATGAAATATATTTCAAGCGCGCTGCAGGTGAGGCAATTCTCCATCGATCAATATATCGATATCTTCCAGTTTATTGAGAAAGGCATACAGGACATCATCCGCGATTATTACATTGACGCTCACAGGAACAACCTGTCAATAGTTATAGGACAAATCCTTCAGAAGGGTGAGGGGGCAACGGTCAGTTCAGAAATAACAAACGAAGAAGAGCAGACCTACCAGCGCTCGGAAAATTTTATACGCTCCATGATATCGTCCGCTTTCGGGCTCCAGGTGCTCGATAATTTCGTGAACGACATTATCAGGACATTAAGCGCTGAACTTGAAAAGTTCAAAGACAACAAACAGATCCTCAACCTCGTCATGGCATATATACCGGAACTGGCAATATCGCCTATCCACAAGAGAAATAAAAGCATGGATAACCAGATATTGATCGGCAACAAGGGGTATTTTTTGAAACAGCTGGTGTCTTTCGATTTCCCGGTTCCTCCCGGCTTCATAATAACGACCGAGGTTTTCAGGGGATATGACGCAGTTATTGCGTACAAATATATTTTTAAGGATTTGAGCCTGAGGATTTACGACGAGGTGGTCGAACTGGAGAGGTTGACCGGGCGGAAATTCGGAGATCCTGAAAACCCCCTTCTCCTGTCCGTAAGGAGCGGAGCCACGATCTCCCTTCCTGGCATGATGCACTCTTTTCTCAACGTCGGCATAAATGAAGCGATTGCGGAAGGCCTTGGAAAAAAAAGACATTACAGATGGGCCGCCTGGGATTCCTACAGGAGGTTTCTGCAGACCTGGGGGATGTTCAAGGGCCTGGAAAGAAATGTTTTCGATGAGATCATTGATAGGTTCAAACAGCAGTACAACGTAACGCGCAAGATACATTTCAACTCTGCGCAGATGAAGCGGCTCGCGCTTTCTTATAAAGAGGCAATAAGGCAACGGAACGTGGAGATTCCCGATGACCCTGCCGAACAGCTGCGGGAGGCCATCCTGCAGGTGTTTGATTCGTGGTACTCTGAGCAGGCTAAGACATACAGGCACCAGATGCACCTTTCCGATGAGTGGGGAACCGCCGTGATAGTGCAATCGATGGTGTTCGGAAACCTCGACGAGAATTCAGGGTCAGGGGTTATCTTTACAAGGGACCCCAAAGGCTCATCGGCTAATATTGCCCTGTACGGAGATTTTATCTTCGGCGTGCAGGGCGACGATATCGTATCGGGGCTTGTAGGGACGTTTCCGATCTCAGAGAAACAACGCATGGCGGAGAGGAGCGATTCCAACGTATCGCTGGAGAAAAATTTTCCCGATATTTACCATGAGCTGATACGGCTCGTTGAGGCGCTGATATATGAAAAGGGGTTCAACCACCAGGAGATAGAATTCACTTTTGAAAACGCAACAAAAAAGGGACTTTATATTCTGCAGACGCGGGATATGATCCAAAGGGAAACAAAAAAAAGAAGGCTTTTTAAAGAGACCCAAGAGCTTCTCAGCTCTTTTCTCGGCTCCGGGATAGGGGTAAGCGGAGGCGCCCTTTGCGGAAGGGCTGTATTCTCCGAGGATGAAATTCGTCATTTTCGCTCAGAGGAACCAGATACCCCGCTTATATTGATAAGGCCCGACACCGTTCCGGATGATGTCGGCATCCTTCTCCAGGTAGAAGGGCTTCTTACCGCAAGAGGGGGAGGGACCTCCCATGCAGCGGTGACGATCCCTCAGCTGCGAAAGGTCGGCGTTGTCGGCTTCGGAAAACTAAAAGTTTATGAATCCGAAGGCTTTTGCACGGTATACAATAAAAAGATAATCGGCGGCGACTTCATTTGCATCGATGGATGGAGCGGCGCCGTGTATTACGGCCGCCATGCAAGCGATGCGGAAGCATCGTACCAGATAGGAATATAAAACAGACCAAAATATATAATTTGTATATCGAATATCGCATATCGAGATTCTAATGAAACACAATAATTGATCGTTGACTGTCGATGGCTCGCGAACCACGATATACGAACTACGATATACTATATACGAATTACTACCGCAGCGACTTGTGCACATACACCGTCAGGTCTCCCATCCTGTTGGTGTAGCTGCCGTATTCGTTATCGTACCATCCGAAGACCTTTGCGTGTACTACCGGTATCCTCAGGATATTTTTGGGGGCACCTGTTTTTATCCCGGCGGGTATGTTTGGGATCTGTGAAATGTCAACATCTATAAAGGCCGTGCGCGTATGGTTAAATTGGCCCTCGATCACGATTGCAGCGTTTGTACCGATAAGGTCCGTCGATACGTTCTGTTCGGTAGAGTAAATGAGGAGGTGCTCAAGGTCCTTCTCAGAGGCTTTTTTGTAAATATCGTTCATTGTTTTTGTGGTTACGGATGTTCTTGTCCCGTCTTCGTGAAACTGCGACTGGAAGGTGACGTTAAGAACGATGAGCGATTCGGTATTGATGGGGATTCTTATGGAATCGGCCATAAATCCGATGCTCTTGACCTCAGGGATAACCTGGCTCAACGCCTCCGCAGCGTTTGTGGAGGTCAGGATAATATTATTAAAGATGCTCCTGTTTTTGCGCAGGTCCTTTTCTCCTGCCTTGGGCAAATTATCAAGAACGCTTTGTGTGTTTGTAACCGCGTGTACCGTAGACATGGAGGCGGTAAGTATCTTGCTGGTTTCAGCATTTTCGAGAAGCGGTTTTACCATATGGGCGAGGCCCGTTGTCGTGCAGGACGCAGCAGATACGATGAGGTGCCTCTTGTAATTGAAGGCGGTGTGGTTTATGCCGTAGATGAGGGTAACGGTATCGGACGGTGAGGATAGTGATTTATTTTTGATCTTGAAAGCGGAAGAGTTGATGACGACCTTTGCCCCGCTTGCGAGGTGCCCTTTGATGGACCCCTTCGGGTCTTCAGGGGCAAGGGTAGGGTCTCTGAATTTTCCGGTGCACTCAACCACCAGGTCAACACCGTAATTGCGCCACCCGATATCAACAGGGTTTCTTGCCTCCCGCAAGATCGTAACAGGAATGCCGTCTATGAGAAGTTTGCCCTTCTTTTCGTCGACTATCTGTATGATGCGGCCGGATTTTATTCCGTATAAAAATTTGTGGATCGTTCCGTAGGTCACATCCTTTTCTATGAACTGTGCAATAGAGTTCAGGCCCGTGCCAGAGTCCCTGCCGATATTTACGATAATTTCCTGAAAGTATTTTCTGCCAACATGATGCCACAACGATAGCTTTCCTATCCTGCCGAGACTGTTGATGCCGAGAACAGGCCGCTTGCTTTCTAAGACATCTACGCTGCCCATGACTACCTCCGTATGAGATGTATGAATTTTAAACCATTCACCTGTTTGTCATCCTTGCCGTGGATTAAGTATTGTATTGAAAGAGGTGCATTTTATTACCATGGAAAATTATAAAAATTTATAACAAAATAGGGTATTAATGTCAAATAATCCGGACAATAATTTCGCGGTACACACGCATAGCGCAGGGCATCGTTAATAACGACGAACAGGGTATTTTTTTGTTGACCCTTTGTTAAATATAATTTAAATTGTTAATAAATATTTAAATTTGTTATGGTCAACATAGGAAAAAAAATACGCGAGCTGAGGGAAGGCAGAGGCCTTACTTTGAAGCAGCTTGCAGGCCTTGTCGAATGCACTTCTTCGTTGATATCCCAGCTTGAAAGGGACAAGACAGACCCTTCTATATCGATGTTGAAAAAAATAGCGGAAGCGCTGAATGTCAATATTGTTGATTTTTTCATGGAAAGCGTCAAGGATGAGGATATAGTCACGGGAAAAAAAGAAAGGATCGATATACAGCTCCAGAGGTGGGACGCGAGGATACAATCCCTGGTCAGGACAACAAAGAACAAAAAAATGCAGCCCTTCTATACGGTCATCAGGCCGGGTGGAGGATCTCATGGCATGTATTCGCATGAAGGCGAAGAGTTTGGCTTTGTCATAAAAGGCGAGCTCGAGCTGATGCTGAACGACAAGATATACACGGTAC
>JAKQBZ010000001.1 GCA_029559435.1 Deltaproteobacteria bacterium
CAGGGTCTGTAAGGTCATCGGCAGGCACGTAGATCGCCTGCACCGACGTGATCGAGCCTTTCAGCGTGGAGGTGATCCTTTCTTCCAGCTCGCCGAGGTCTGTTGCAAGGGTCGGCTGGTAGCCGACAGCCGAAGGCATCCTTCCGAGCAATGCCGAAACCTCTGAGTTCGCCTGGGTAAATCTGAATATATTGTCGATGAAGAGAAGCACATCCTGCCCTTCCTCATCCCTGAAATACTCTGCAGCCGTCAACGCCGTGAGCCCTATCCTTGCGCGGGCGCCTGGGACCTCGGTCATCTGGCCGTATATCAGGGCGCACTTGTCAAGAACCCCTGAGCCTTTCATCTCGAGCCAGAGGTCGTTCCCTTCCCTCGTTCTCTCGCCGACCCCGCCAAAGACCGATATGCCTCCGTGGTGCATTGCGATATTGTGGATCATCTCCATAATAACAACGGTTTTGCCGACGCCGGCTCCACCGAAGAGGCCGACCTTGCCGCCCTTCGAATAGGGTTCGAGAAGGTCGATGACCTTAACGCCTGTTTCGAGGAGCTCGATCTTCGTGTTCTGCATGGTCAATAAAGGAGCGGGCCTGTGGATAGGGTAGGTCATCTTCGTTTTTACCTCAGGGCCGTTGTCTACAGGGTCTCCGATGACATTAAGCACCCTGCCGAGTATCTCGTTCCCTACGGGAATGGTGATCTGGGTGCCTTTGTATACCGCATCCTGGCCCCTTCTCAGCCCGTCGGTAGTGTTCATCGCGATGCAGCGGACAGTGCTGTCCCCTATGTGCTGAGCCACTTCGAGGATAAGGTTTTCAGCCTTATCGCTTACGGTGGGGTTGGTCACATATATTGCTCCGTATATTGGTGGAAGGTTATCAGACGGAAACCGGAAATCTACGACCGTCCCGATGACCTGTACAATCTTTCCCTTGACTTCCACGCTCATTGATTTTCCTCCTTTATGTTCCTCTCAAGGCTTCGGCGCCGCCAACGATGTCCATCATCTCATTGGTTATGCCTTCCTGTCTTCTCTTGTTATATACAAGCGTCAGGTATCTCACCATCTCGCCGCAGTTGTTGGTCGCATTTTCCATGGCGGTCATGCGGGCCGCCTGCTCACATGTCTGCGATTCCACAAGGGCGTAGTATATCTTTGTGCTCACATATTTAGGGATAAGGCTTGCCGCTATCTTGGGCCTTTCCGGTTCGCAGATATAGTCGATCGGCGCCTCGCCGCTGTCAGCCCTGCTGATGGGCAAGAACTCTTCGAAGACGATCTCCTGTTTAACAGGTGAGCGAAAGCATGTATATGTGAGATAGATCTTGTCGAACTCGCCTGACGTATAAAACTCGATAAGGTGTCCGGCAATGACGTCAACGGTCTCCTTGTCGATCTTCTTCACATCGACAAAGCTCTTTACTATGTCGTACTTCCTCCTCTGGAGGTAGTCGTTCACCTTTCTCCCGAAGGCGTAAATCCCGGTCCTTTCATAGAGGTGCCCGTTCTCCCTGACGAAATCTTCTGCCTGCTGGCCGATGTTGAGGTTGAAGGCTCCGCAGAGGCCCCTGTCGGACGCTATAGCGAAAACGAGCACTTTCTTGACGTCTTCTCGTGCGGCGAGGAGCGGGTGGGCGTCGTCGGGCAAGTTCTGTATGACCCGACCGGTGAGATCCTCTATCTTCAACGCATAATCCCTGACCTTTTCGAGATCCTCCTGCGCCCTCCGAAGCTTTGAGGCAGAAACCATCTTCATCGTTCTTGTGATCGTCTGGGTGCTGTTGATGCTTCCTATCTTTCGCTTTATGTCTCTCAGCGTTGCCATTGCATTATCCTAATTCGTAAAGGTCGCTTTGAACTCATTGAGCGCCTTGTAGAGCTTTTCTTCAATGGAGGGGTCGATCTCCCTCTTTGCCTTGATCTCCGCAAGCACGTCAGAGTATTTTTCATCCATAAATTTGAAGAGTTCCTGTTCGTACTTTTTCAGTGCGTTTTCAGGATAGGTGTCGATATATCCGTTTGCCCCGGCATAGAGGAGCACGACCTCTTTTTCGACGGGGATCGGCACATACTGCCCCTGCTTCAGCAGCTCGGTAAGGCGCGAGCCTCTTGCGATGAGCGCCTGTGTTGCCTTATCGAGATCGCTGCCGAACTTTGCAAAGGCCGCCATCTCCCTGTACTGTGCCAGTTCCAGCCTCAGCCGGCCTGCGACCTGTTTCATGGCCTTTATCTGGGCATTGCCGCCGACCCTCGAAACCGAGAGGCCCACGTTGATCGCCGGCCTGACGCCTGCGTAGAAGAGCTCCGGCTCGAGGTATATCTGCCCGTCGGTAATGGAGATAACGTTCGTGGGGATATAAGCGGAAACGTCGCCCGCCTGCGTCTCAATAATGGGAAGGGCTGTCAGGGATCCTCCGCCATGCGCATCGTCCCACTTTGAGGCCCTCTCCAGGAGCCTTGAATGAAGGTAGAATATATCGCCCGGAAAGGCCTCCCTGGCCGGTGGACGCCGCAAAAGGAGAGAAAGCTGCCTGTATGCAACGGCGTGCTTGGAAAGGTCATCATAGATTATCAGCGAATGCCTGCCTGTGTCCCTGAAATACTCGCCCATGGCGCTGCCGGAAAATGGCGCGAGGTACTGCAGCGGCGCTGCATCGCTTGCCGTTGCAGCCACGACTGTCGTATATTCCATGGCGCCGTACTGGGAGAGAAGGTCGACCGTCCTTGCAACAGACGATCTTTTCTGCCCGATAGCTACATATATGCAGAATACGTCGTTCCCTTTCTGGTTTATGATCGTGTCCAGGGCGATGACCGTTTTGCCTGTGCCCCTGTCGCCGATGATAAGCTCCCTTTGGCCTTTTCCGATGGGTATCATCGAGTCGATGGCCTTTATCCCCGTCTGGATGGGCTCCTTGACAGGCTGCCGCACAACGACGCCCGGCGCCATCTGCTCCACATTGCGGAATTCCTTGGCTTCGATAGGGCCTTTCCCGTCGATAGGATTGCCGAGGGCATCGACAACCCTTCCGATGAGGGCTTCACCCACCGGGACCTGGGCGATCCTGCCTGTCCGCTTTACGAGGTCTCCTTCCTTGATCTTGTAATCTTCACCGAAGACAACGGCACCTATGTTGTCTTCTTCAAGGTTCAGAACCATACCGATGATCCCCTGAGGGAACTCGAGAAGCTCGCCGGACATCGTGTTCTCCAACCCGTATATCCTTGCAATGCCATCACCGATAGAGATGATGATCCCTGTTTCCTTGAGATCGACCTCCCTTTCGAAACCGGCTATCTTCTGTTCTATGATCCTGCTTATTTCATCAGCCTTGATCTCCATAGAAATTACTCCTTCAATATATTTTCCTTTAAAGTTTCGATCTGTTTTTTGACGCTGCCGTCAATGATGGTCCCCTTTATAACTACCTTTACTCCGCCAATGAGGCTTTTGTCCTCAACCGTTTCAAGGACGACCTCTTTATTGAACTTATCTTTCAGCACATCGGCGATACGATTCCTTGAGGCTTCTTCAAGGGGGTATGCCGCCCAGATGGTGCCCCTTACCCGCCCCTCTTTCTCATCGACGAGCTCCCGGTAAACATCCCTGATGGTCGGGAGGTAGCCCATCCTGTTGTTTTCAATGAGTATATTAAAAAGGCTGGATACGGAAGGTGAAGCGCCGAGGGACCTCATTACATCGCTGAGGAGCTCTTTGCGCCTTTTCACCTCGAGAAGAGGGAGCATAAGCGCCTTCTTCAATCGCTGTTCCCTGTCAAAAACACCGAGAATACCTTCAAGCTCCTCAAGGTAACTCTTGTACTTCCCGTCTCTTTCGCCTACCGCAAATAAGCCTTTTGCGTACCGTTTTGCAATCGACTGGCTTATCAATTCAAGCTCCTTAATTTTTCTATGAAATCGCCAACCATTCTGTTGTGGTCTTCTTTGGTTAGTTTTTCTGCAATGAGCTTTTCAGCCCGCTCCACGGTAAGCCGCGCTATCTCCTCTTTGATCCTGCTCATTGCGTCCTTCATCTCCTGCTCATAAGCGATCCTTGCCTGTTCCCTGATCCTGGAGGCAAATTCCGTTGCCTCGTTGATGATCTTCTCTTTTTCCTTCTGAGCTTCCTCTGCGATGGTCTTCCTGAAGGCCGCTATCTCGTCGTCAAGCTGCGCAAGTTTGCTTTCATATTGCGCTTTCAGCGATTCCGCCTCCTGGACCATCCGGTTTGCTTCTTCAACCTTTGTCTTGATCGTATTGCGGCGGTTCTGAAGATAATCTTTCAGCGGTTTTCCTGCGAACTTTATAAGGATAGCAACAAGCACCCCGAAATTGACAAACTTGAATACCCAGGATAGTAACGACTCTCCGCCATGCGTCATGAGAGGCTCCTTTGCAGTATCTTTTGGGCAACCTCTGTTGAGAGCCTGTCTACGTCTGTTTTAAGCGAATCAAAAACCTTCTTGCTCTCGCTCTCGATCTCGCTTTTTACGCGCTCGAGCTCACCGGACAGCTCTGCTCTCGCCTTCTCCACGATGTGCATAGATTCCGTGTGCGCTTCGGTCAAGGTTGATTCCCGTCCCGCGATTAACGGCTTTTTTTGCTCCCGCATCTGCTCCTCATATTCTTTTTCAAAAACGCCCATTTCTTCTTTTGCCTTGCTGATGCGGTCGTCGAGCGAATTGATGGTCCCCTCCCTCTTGTTCATCGCCCTGAGCACGGGCTTAAAGAGGAGGAAGTTGAGAATAATGAGCAAAACGATAAAGTTAAAGAACTGTATGAGAAGAGTATAATTAAAATCGATCATATTGTGTTCCTATGTGTTTAAGAATTATTTCACATATTGCATAACGTATCTATCATAAAAAGTTCCAATTTGCAATTTTTTTTATTTGCTGGAAGAAAAATATTTTTTGCCGGCAGCCCGCATCCTGCCGCCCTTTATTCCCCGGTGATAAGCTCTGCTATCCTTTCGAGGTCTTCCTCTGAATAAAATTCGATGATGATCTTCCCTTTTTTCTTTCGAAAGGTAATATTTACCTTGGTTTGGAGGGATTTTCTCAGGTCTTCTTCTACGGCGGCAAACTGGCCGATCCTGTGGGCGGCCTTTTTGCGCGCTGCCCGTTCGAGATCCCTTACAGAGGCCCCCTGTTTTACAACCCTGTCGGCAAACCGTTTCTGCTCCCGCTCATTTTTAAGGGAAACGAGGACCCTTCCATGCCCCTGGGTTAATTTTCCTTCACGCATCAATGTCTTTATCCACTCCGGAAGCTTCAGAAGGCGGAGGGTGTTGGAAACGGAGCTCCGGTCGACCCCCACTCTTTTCGCTACGTCTTCATGTGTGTAGCCAAACTCCTCGACAAATTTTTCATAGACTACGGCAACCTCGAGAGGGTTCAGGTCCTCCCGGAGAAGGTTCTCGATAAGCGCAAGCTCCAGGGACTCCCGCTCGTCGGCATCCCGTATTATCGCCGGGACCTCTTTAAGCCCTGCGAGCATTGCCGCGCGGTAGCGCCTCTCCCCCGCGATGATCTGGTATTGTTTGTCCTTTTTCTTAACGATCAGGGGCTGGAGGATGCCCTTCGTCCTGATCGACGAGGCGAGGTCGGCAATGGTATCATCATTAATTGCAGACCGCGGCTGGTTCGGGTTCGGCACGATCTGGTCAACAGGGATAAATTTGCTGGTGCCTTTCTCCTCTATGTCCTTGAGTATAGCCTGAAGCCCCCTTCCCAGGGGATCCTTTTTTACCATTAGTTCCTCTTTGCCAGAATTTCCGAAGCAAGCCGCAGATAGCTCTCGGCGCCACGGGAGCTGATATCATACAGTATTGCGGGCTTCCCATGGCTCGGCGATTCGCTCAGCTTTACGTTTCTCGGTATCACTGTCTTGAAGGCCGTGTCGCTGAAGCACTTGTTTACCTCTTCCCACACCCTGAAGGAGAGGTTGTTCCTCCTGTCGAACATGGTCAGGAGGATGCCGAGCACCTCAAGGTCAGGGTTTAATTTCTTCTTAATGATCGATATTGTCCTTAAAAGCAGGGCAAGCCCTTCGAGGGCAAAATATTCGCATTGCAGGGGAATGATAACATGATCGGATGCCGCGAGGGAATTAATTGTCAAAAGGCCGAGGGAGGGCGGGCAATCTATAAATATATACTGGTAGATATCCTGCAGGCCCTCAAGGGCCTTTTTTAATGCAAATTCACGCTCTTCCACGTCAAGAAGCTCTATCTCCGCGCCGATGAGGTCGGGGTGCGAGGGAACAATATCAAGAAAAGGGATATCGGTCTTTCTGATAACCTCGTCGATCTTTTTTTCGCCGATGAGAACGTGGTAGATGTGGCCATGGAGGTTATTGTAAGAAATGCCAAAACCCGACGACGTGTTGCACTGGGAGTCCATATCGATCAAAAGAGTTTTCTTTTCCGCAACGGCTATCGATGCCGACAGGTTAACGGCTGTTGTGGTCTTGCCCACGCCCCCCTTTTGATTCGCAATGGATATTACCATGACGTTCCTTTCTACATTACCATAAAACAGAATTGCTATGAAATCTTTTTATATATAAAAATCCTGAGGCCCTTTTCGCTGAGCGGCAACGTGTAAGGTATTGACTCCTCAAGCATAAAGCCTGCAGCATCTACAGGCTTATCCCTGCCGGTCTTCATTATCAGGGCGCGGCCTCCCTGACGTATATGCCTGCCGCCCTTTTCAAAGATCATTTCCATGCTTCCAAAGGCCTTGACAAGAAGGGCATCGGCCTCCATATCGTCCAATGCCTCTATCTTTGCATGAAGCGCCGCGAAATTTTTCAAGCCGAGGCCCCTTGCGATATGCCTCTGGAACTGGATCTTTTTCATGTTCTTGTCCACTGAGATGATATTCGCGTCGCTGTTCAGGATCTTCAGGGGGATCGAGAGTATGCCTGCGCCGGAGCCAAGATCAAGGACCGTGCGGCTTCCCTTTATGAACCGGTCCGCGAAGAACGCATCATACAATAATGCCTTTACAACCGCTTCAGCGCTTTTCAGCCCCACAAGGTTGATGTGCCTGTTCCATTTTTCAAGCTCTTCCACATAATAAACGATATGGGCAATATTTTGTTCATTATATGGAACCTGAAAATGCCGTAAGCCGTCGTCGATCAGCTGACTTAGTTTCACGACAGAAAGAATAGCATAATTTTTTTCCTTCTGTTATACTAAAGCATGCCGACAAAACTGGTTGTTCTTCTTTGCGCCTTCCTCCTCCTGTGTTCCTGTGCGTCCAAAGCACCAAAACAGGTCGGCAAGCCGGGAGACCTCTATGTGGAAGGGGTAAACCTCATGAAAGACAAGAAGTACGACAAGGCTATAGAAAAATTTTCATCCATCCGGGAAAACTATCCCTTTGACCCTATGGCCCTGATCGCTACGGTGAAGCTGGGCGACGCCTATTTTGCCAAGAAGGAATACGTCCTGGCCTCCGGCGTATACGAAGACTTCTTCAAATCCCACCCGGAGGACGAGAACATCCCCTATGTTCTCTCGCGCCTGGGCGAGTGCTATGATAAGACATCCCTCTCGATAGACAGGGACCAAACCTACATATTGAGGTCTATCGAAAGGCTTACGTATCTCAAAAACCGTTATCCCGCAAGCATACACACGAAAGAGAGCGAGCCGAGGCTGGCAAAGATGATACAGAAGCTTGCCGACCGCGAACTTTATGTCGGGGAGTTCTATTACAGGACTGACCAGTACAACGCGTCCATCAAGCGGCTCGAATACATGTTGAAAAAATACCCCAATGCGGCAGGCACCGACAAGGCCCTTTACTACCTCAGCCAGGCCAGCAAGGAGCTCGGTTACCGGGAGAAGAGCGACAATTACCTGGAACGGCTGAAGAACGAATACCCCAAAAGCATTTATGCCAGGGCTGTCATCCGCGAAAGAAAGCAGTTTAAGCTCGTGAAGGCCGAGGTCCCGGTTCCTTCATTTGAAGACAGGAAAAAGCGGGACATCGAGCTGGTGCCCCTGCAGGTCGCTAAAGCAGAAACCCCTAAAGAGGAAAAAGACAAGGGATTATCGTTTTTTGACGAGAAAAAACCCATCGACATCGTCTCTGATTCCATGGAGGGCTTCGACAAGGAGAAATACGTTATCTTCAAGGGCAGCGTTATCGCGAAGCAGGAGGACCTGTTTATATTTGCCGATGTGATCGAGGCGTATATGAGCGAGGACACCAACGAGATAGAGAAGGCCTACGCAAAGGGCAACGTCAAGATCGTCAAGCAGGACCGTACGGCAACGAGCGATGAGGCTGTTTTCGACAACAGCAAAAGAGAGATAACGCTTAAGAAAAACGTCGTCGTTATATCAGGGCAGGACAGGCTGACCGGCGAGCTCGTTACATACTTTGTCAACGAAGACAGGGTCGTCGTAGAGGGCGAAAAAAACAAAAAGGCACGCATTACCGTCCAGCCGCGGTGAACATTGAAAAATTCAAAATCCTAAGCACCAAATCCTAAACAAACTCAAAATTCAAATATCAAATATTCTAAACAAAAATTTTGTACATGTTTTGAAACATTGGAGCATTGGAATTTGTTTAGTGTTTAGAAATTCGGATTTAGGATTTGATTTTACCATAATTTATTTAAGAAATGGTATCCCTTCATCCTTCACATACACGAGGGCCTGGCATACCGCTATCAGGTTTGCATCATCGCGGACGGTAATGTTATATGAGGCGGTCCTCCTCGTCCGGTGCACCTCTTTCGACTCGGCCTGCAACAGGGTGTTCTTCTTCGGCGGCCTCATATAGGTGATGTTCATGTTCAGGGCGACCGCTATGTTCTCGTGGCTGTTGGAAGAGATCTCGAAGGCCTCGTCGATGAGGGAGAAAAGCGCCCCGCCGTGGGCGTTCCCGTAAATATTTTCCATCTCCTCCTTAAACTCCATCTCACAGAGGGCGTAGCCTTCTCCCACATCTTTCAGCCGTATGTTGAGAAGCTTCGCGTAGGGCTCTTCCTTTACCTTTTTAAAATATCGTTCCTTTTTCCCCGCCTCCATATCAGGCGATGACCTTTTTCAGGATGTTGTCAACATTGCCCTTGGGCTGAGCTCCCACGATCGTATCGACAACCTGACCTTTATTAAAAAGGATCAAGGTCGGGATCCCCCGTATGCCATACTTTGGGGGTGTTGACTGGTTCTCATCAACGTTCAGCTTCAGGACCTTGACCTTTCCCGCATACTCCCCGGCGATCGTATCGAGCACCGGCCCCATGACCTGGCATGGCCCGCACCAGGTTGCCCAAAAATCAACGAGCACCGGGACATCAGACTCCAGCACCTCTTTTTGAAACTCATTGTCCGTGACATGTGTTGCCTTGCTCATAATATCCTCCTTGTATTAAGCGATCAGCCGTCAGCGGGCAGCCTGGCGCCAACAGCCCTATTTTTGCAGAACGGCCACGCCGTTCCCCCTTTCTACTTTCAGGAAAAAGGTGATTTTTTGGGTGCGCCGCAGGAACTCTGCCCTGTATTGGTTATGGACAGGTTCTTCTCTATATCCTCGCTTGCGCACTTGGGGCATGGAGGCTGATCGTCATTTACGTTTTGAATGACCTCGAATTCATTCCCGCATTGCTTGCATCTGTATTCATAAATAGGCATAACGTACCTCCATATACATATTTTATTTATTAAGTACTGATGAACGCTTTGTCAATGGATGCCCTTCGGCCCGGAATGCAGGGGCCTTTGCACGCCATTGCCTCCGTTTCATTGCACTCTCATTCCAACTATAGCAGGTTGCATTGCGGTTGGCAACTTGGAGCAATTTAATATATACTGACCGTGCGCCATGATCACATTGACCATAAAAAGGAGCCGCGTCGGCCCCGTCCTGGGGAGGCACCCCTGGGTCTTCTCACAGGCCCTGGCAAAGATCCCCGACGGTATCCCGCCGGGTGAGCCTGTGGAGCTTGTCGGCGAGGCAGGGGAGTTCCTCGCATCGGGCTACTTCAACTCCTATTCCCAGATAGCGGTCCGCGTTTGGGGCCATGAAAAGGATGAAGCAGTAGATGCGTCCTTCTTCACGAGGAGGATAGAGAGGGCCTGGCAGATAAGAAGGCAGTATGTTGAAAGCCCTTCAACGAACGCATACCGCCTGATCAACGGCGAGAACGATCTTCTGCCCGGGCTCATCGTGGACAAATATGCCGGTTACCTGGTGGTGCAGTTCCATACCCGCGGGATCGAGTCGTGGAAGACGGAGATCGTCGGCGCCCTCGAAAGGGCGCTAAGGCCGCAAGGAATATACGAACGGTCCGATGTGCCGGTGAGGAAGCAGGAAAAGCTCGGCAGCGTCCAGGGCATCCTCTCGGGCGCAGTACCTGAAAGGGTCATCATACGGGAGAACGGTTTTCAGTTTTTCGTCGATGTGAAGCGCGGCCAGAAGACCGGCTTCTTTCTCGACCAGCGCGACAAGCGCCAGGCCTGCATGAAGTACTCAAAAGAAAAGAATGTTCTCAACTGTTTTTCTTATACCGGGGGGTTTGCCGTCTATGCCCTCGCCGGAGGAGCCCGTCACGTGACGAGCGTCGATACCTCTGAGAGCGCCCTCGGGCTGGCAAAAGAGAATGTAGTGCTCAACGGCTTTGATCCCGCGCGCTGCGCCTTTATATGCGACGACGTGAAGCGCTGCCTGCGGAATAGCAAAGAACGGTTCGACGTGATCATCCTCGATCCTCCCGCATTCATCAAGGACCACAGGAAGAAAAAGGAAGGGATCGTCGGCTACCGGGGCATCAACGAGATGGCGATCAGGGCGTTGTCTAAAGACGGGATCCTTGTCACCTGCTCCTGCTCCGCCCACCTTGCCCTTGAGGATTTCCGCTATCTTCTCTCAGAGGCAGGAGGCAAGGCAGGGAGGTCTCTCCGCTTCCTCGAGGCCTATACCCACGGCATCGACCATCCCCAGCTCGTGCCCTTTACCGAAGGGTCGTACCTGAAGTGCTTCATAATAAACCTTTAATGTATTGGTGTATCCCGGATGCATCATGAGAGCATCGGTGTCGGGCTTTCCTTTAGCAAACCGTCGTGAGGCAAGGAAGCTCGGTCTTTTGCGTTAGCAAAAGTTCCGAAGCCGAGCGCGAGCGAATGTAAGCCGCTGGAGTGTATGAGCGTGTTTGCGGGGAAAGCCCGACACCGATGCTCAGCCTTATGGAAGATCCGGGATGCGCTATTTTCAAAAATACAAATGTCGAATATTCAAAACAGATTCAAATTCCTTACGCTTTGAATATTTATATTTGTTTAGGGTTTAGATATTCGTGCTTCGGATTTCACCTTACATTTTAATATGCTGATTTTCTGTTTTTTTACAGGATAACTTTTATCCCCTTTCCTTTCAGGTATTCCTTTACCTGCCGGATGGTGAACGTCCTGAAATGAAAGACCGATGCCGCGAGCAATACGCTGGCGCCTCCTTTTGTCACGCCTTCATAGAAATGTTCCAGCGTGCCGGCGCCGCCGGATGCCACGACGGGTACCGTCACGACATCGGCGACGGCCTTTGTAAATTCCAGGTCGTAACCGGCAAGCGTCCCGTCGCCGTCCATGCTTGTCGGGAGCACCACGCCCGCGCCGAGCTCCTGGCACTTCCTTGCCCATTCGATGGCGTCCTTTCCTATCGGCGTGGTCCCGCCGGCGATCACGAGCTCGAACCCCGAGGGCATCTCTTTGTTGCGCCGCGCATCGATCGCAACAGTTATCGTATTGGAACCGAACTTCTTCGCACCTTCGCGGACAAGCTCAGGGTTCTTCACGGCGGCGCTGTTCATGGAGACCTTCGTGGCGCCGGCCCCGAGCACCATCTCAATATCTTCCAGGCTGTTGATGCCGCCTCCGACGGTAAGCGGGATCGTGATCACGGAAGAGACCTGCTTGACCCATTCCAGCCGCGTCTTCCTGTTCTCGACGGTGGCGGCGATATCGAGCATTGCGAGCTCATCGGCGCCTTCCTTCTCATAAAAGGCAGCGTTCTCGACAGGGTCGCCCGCATCGCGTATATCAACGAAATGGATCCCCTTCACGACACGGCCGTTCTTCATATCAAGGCATGGCATGATCTTTATAATGTCCATCTGAAGCTCCTTTCTTCCGGGTTATTGTGTAAAGCTGGCAATAAGTATTATCCGCAACAGAGAATAAGTCAAGCAAAGCGTGACAACTATTTAACAAGATGTCCCACGCAGGACGAGCACTTGCGTCTCAATGTCCCCGCAAACACGCTCCATCGATAGGTCCCACGAAGCAGCGCTTCAGGGCAGCATTGTTCCCGCTCCCCTTGCGGGAGAGGGCCAGGGAGAGGGGGGGTGAATGATACGGCAAGCTTCCTCTCCTCACGAGGGTTTGCTAAAGGATACCCCGCGCACGCGCTGATCACTTAACAGGATAAAAAATATATGGTCTTTTAATGAAATACTCTGGTAACATATACATCAATGCCAATACGGGGGTAACGATATGAAGATAACAAGCCTCGATAAGGTTGAAAAGGTGAAGATGGATATGGAGGGCGCTAAGGACGCCTTTAAGCAGGTCCCCATCGCGAAGGCTGACGGCACGCCTTCGTTCTCTGTGCGTGTTTTTACCATCGAGCCTGGCGGCCACACGCCGTACCATACGCATCCCTTTGAACACATCAACTATGTGATCGATGGCCAGGGCGCCCTTGTTACTGAAACGGGCGAAGAAAAGCCTGTTCAGAAGGGCAGCTTTGTCCTTGTCCTCCCTAATGAAAAACACCAGTACAGGAATGCGCTGCCCGACAGGCCTCTCGTCATCATCTGTGCCGTGCCGAAGGAATACGAGTAAAGAATAGCTCATAGCTCATGGCAAATCGTATATCGTAGTTAGTATATCGTATATCGCAAAGAGAACGTTCGGCGCGAGGCATTAGGCGATTTTACCCCTTACGACTCACGTCTCACGATTCACGGGTTCAATCGGACCCATTACCTCTCTATCCCTATTATCTCAAGCAGTTCCAGCGGGTGGGCGATCACTGCGCGGGCGCCGCTTCCCAACAACTCTTCTTTCGTCCTGAAGCCCCATTGCGCACCGACAGCAAACATCCCGGCATTGTTCGCCGTCATCATGTCGATGTCGGTATCTCCAAGATACAGAATGCTGCCGGGGGCAACGCCAAAGTGCATGCAAATAAGCATGGCGCCGGCGGGGTCCGGCTTTCTGGGGATATCGGCCTGTGCGCCAAGGACCATCTCAAAATTATCAGCGCCTGCCAGGGCATCGACGATCTTTTTCGTAAGCTCATCGGGCTTGTTGGAAAAGACGGCCATCTTTATTCCGCCCCCCTTCAACAGCTTTAAGGCCTCGGCAATGCCGTTGTACAATTGCGTCTTGACCAGGCAGTGCTTCCGGTAATCTGCAACGATCAGGTCGTAACAACGGGCAATATGTTCTTCGGTCCGCTTTTCTTGCGGGAGCGTTTCGGCAACCAGGTTCGTTACCCCCTTGCCGATAAAATACCTGTACGAGTCATAGCTGTGAACGGGCAACCCCTCCAGGGCCAGGACCCTGTTCATCGAATCGGCCAGGTCCTCAAGCGTATCCGCAAGCGTGCCGTCAAGGTCAAAGATAATCCCTTCATATTTCATTACGGTAATGCCCTTTTATAATATGTCATTTGTCCTTGTTCCTTTTATCGAAATGCCCTGCGGGCGGCAGCGTCCTTTTTCGGGTGGAGAACTGTATCGAATTGGTTGGGCACGCCTCCCGGCATGCGTAGCACGCGAAGCAATCAGGTATGGTCTTTTTGTCGCGTCTCAGGATAGCGCCCATTACCGTTGACGGACACGCCGCGGCGCATTTCTGACAGGCAATACAGGTTTCGTAGTCCACGCTTATCCTGACAAGGCTTGCCTTTTCCACAAGCCATCCCGCCAATCCGAAGGGGCAGAAAAGGTGGCACCACGGCCGGTAGATGAACAGGCTTGCCAAAAGGAGCAGGCCGATGAAGATCCCCCCGGCAAGCCCTATGTGAATCGGCTTGTAGATCTTGAAAGGGTCGATCGGTTCGATGATATCGGTGCCCCAGGAGAACGCGGCTATGGTAAATATGCAGAGGAATGCACATCGGACGGAATTGGTCAGGACAAAGGGCAGCCTGACATGCCTGCCGGCAACGGCCTTCCCGCTGCCCCCTTGATTGACCCGGAAGATCAGATCCTGCAGGGCGCCGGCCTGACAGCCCCAGGCGCAAATATACTTATTGGCAAAAAAAACGATCAGCAGAAAGATCGTCAGGGCGATCATCCTCGGCGGAAATATCGCGTGCGCAGTGCCATAAAGGTGGATGGCATCCTTTACCGTGCCCATGGGGCTGGGATCTGATCCCATGATCACGCCAAAGATAAGAATGGCGGAAAAAAGCAGCCAATTCCTTATGCCATTTGTAACCTTCCGCTTTTTAGTGACTATGAAGATAGTGCAGAGAAAGACGAGCCAGAGAAAAAATTTTACCGGGATCTTGATCCAGTTCTTGCTTTCATGCTCTGCGGCCAACGCCAGTTTCTTCTTAACCATGGATGCAACCTGGCCGGGCGTGCCGTATTCATCCAACCTCTTTTCCAGGTCCGCCTTTGATCTAAGATCAAATATCTCCTTCAAGGCCTTATTCGTCAGCGCGTTGGCTTGTCCGAATTGAACAACGGTCATCCCGCCGTCTACTATCAATTCTTTGATCGCCGGCTGCTGTTCGGGTTTTCCTCCCCAGACCTGCATTGATATTATTGACAGCCCGACGACAATAACAATAATTAAAACAAAAGATATTATTGTTATTAACGGTGAACGCCCGAATATCGCACCCTGTTCTTTTGCCATATTTTAACCCCGCTACAGCATCTTTTGCATATACACTATATCAAATACCTTGCCGTTCTTTCTGCAGATCTTTTTAAAATGCCCGCATTCAACAAAGCCGTGCTTTTTGTGGAAATGGATGCTCCATTCGTTCAGGGAGGATATGCTTGCGAGAATGGTGGTGAGGCCTTGTTTTTTACCCTCATCGATAAGGTGTTCGAGGATCGTCTTGCCGATGCCGCGCCCGGTGAATTCCGGCTTCAGGAAATAGGTTATTTCCGCCGTCTTTGAGAAGGCAGGGAGCGGGTTGTATGGGCGGAGCAAACCAAAACCGACCGTTTCGCCCACTTCGTTTCGTGCTACTGCAGTTGGATACCCCCGGCACATGCTCAGGAATATATCATAAAAATCGTACGGCAGTCTTTGCTCCGGGTAGGCCGCATAGCTGTTCTCGATGTAGAAATTGAATATATCCATGACAGGCTCACGGTCATCCGGCGACATGGGCGTCAAGGTGATCCTCATGATCCGCCCCTTTTCATCTAAACTACGTCTCCTTATAGTCTTTGATCCCGACCTCATATCCCGGCAGGCTGTCGGTTGATTTCAATATGAATTCGACGCGCCTGCCGTCGAGCAGGAGGTCTTCGGAAATGCTCCGCAGCCGGCCGAAGTCAGCCGATTCCAGAAACAGCCTCAGCAATTCCAGCTCTTCCTCAAGCCGCCTGTCTTCTCTGTCCCCCTTCAGAAGCATGCTCAGCACCCTCTCATACTCCCTTTTTGCGACAGTCTCGATGCAGCTCGAAGGGCTCGGCTCAAGTTTGATCTCAATCATATCACCAGGACCTCCGGCAGGATCTGATCATTAAAGGGCCGCCCTTATCCCTCACGGGACGCTAAAAAAGCGGGATATTCTTGGGCGCCGCCGTGAAAGAGAACAGCGTGGCCGTTGCCTCGGTGAAGTAAAAGGTCACGAATATCTCATCGTCCGCCCCTTTGGGATAGATCCTCAGAAGATTAGGGGACTGCTCGAAGGCCTGGGCCTTTGCCTCACGGGTTTCATCAAAGGCGATCCTGCCCCGTATCCTCAGCCATGTATCATTTTTTCCCATAACCGAGATCTCGATGTCCGGATTCTGTTGCAGCTGCTTATACACATCCTTGGTTTTATTGGTGCAGAAATAGAGCGCATTGTTCCTCTTCATTATGAAGCCGAAAGGCCGCACCCTTGCACTGGCCCCATCGACAGTGGCAATGTGAAAGACAGGGTTGGCTTTTATAAAGTCAAAAGCGGTATTCATGAGAACCTCCTGAAAAAAATATATTTGTGCCCTACTGTGACCGTTTTCTTCTTACCGTCACTGACTCCCCTCCTACGCCCCAGTTGTCAGTATCCACTTCCTCGATGATGACGAATGTCGTCTGCGGGTTCTTTCCCAGCACATCGACAAGCAGCTGGGTGGCCCCCTTGATCAGTTCAGCCTTTTTCTCCGGCGTAACACCTTCTTTGGTGATCTTGATGTTTACTAACGGCATTTTCTCCTCCTCATCTCTTTAATTCGATTATTGTGGCTCCCCAGCCGCCTGCATCTTCCCCGGCCGACCTGAAAGACTGCACCGTCTGGTTTTTGCTCAGGATCGAGTGGACCGTACGGCGCAGCTGCCCTGTCCCTTTCCCGTGGATGATCCGTATCTCATAAATATCCTTTTCTTTACAGAGCCGTATGTAGTCCGGGATGAGGTCCTTTATCTCACCCGGTCGAAAGGCGTGGAGGTCAAGCACGCCATCAACGGGGATCTCAACGGGCTCCATGTCGTCAGCCATGATGCCATTATACACTTAAGCAAGGCGTGTTACAATCTCCCCCCTTGTATCGCAGGAGATCGTGCTTATATTAAAAAACATGGATCTTTTTAAAAAAGATAGTTTTTTCCAGTCAATCAACAGGAGGTCTTTCATGAAGTTCCTGGGATATGCAGGGCTTAGTTCGGCAGGGCTCCTGCCCGCCTGTGACGGGGTTGCCGCAGCGGAGAAAAAGAAGGGGGCGATGAGCCGCCCACCGGTCCCGCCGATAGACCTTGCCGCGCCTGCGATGACAGAGACCGCCACATTCTCCCTGGGGTGATTCTGGGGGCCTGATGCCCGGTTCGGGCTCATACCCGGTGTTGTCCGCACCCGCGTGGGGTACGCAGGGGGGACAAAAATGAACCCTTCTTATCACAGCCTCGGCGATCATGCAGAAACCCTCCAGGTCGACTTTGATCCTGTGAGGATATCCTACGGGGAGCTTCTCGATGTTTTCTGGGCGAGCCATCAGCCTGTCACAAGACAATGGTCGCGCCAGTACATGTCGATGGTACACTATCATAACGATGAGCAGCAACGGGCCGCCCGCGAATCGCAGGCCCGCGAAGAGACAAGGCGAAAGGCAAAGCTCTTTACCGAGATCGTCCCTGCCGGGAAATTCTATCTTGCCGAAGACTATCACCAGAAATATTATCTGAGGCAGGCACGGGAGCTTCTTAATGAATTTCTCGCCATCTACCCCAGGCCGGCCGATCTCATATCGTCTACTGCTGCGGCGCGCGTGAACGGCTACGCGGGCCGCTATGGGACCTTAGAAGGGTTGAGGGCCGAGGTCGATACGCTTGGCTTATCCTCCGCCGGCAGGGAAAGGCTCCTGCAGATAGTATCCCGCTCTACCGTTTCTTTGCGATAGGCACGATCTGGCCGATATCGGTGATGATGAACCTTGACGGGTCGAGGTTGCGCTCTTTGATCATGCGGCGGAGCGTCAGGACCGGGTACCCCACCGGCTCATCGCCGAGATGAAAGGTCCCCCACTGGGTCGGCATAAAATATTTTGCATTGAGCTCCTGGAAGGAATCGAGCACCTCGGGGATGTCCACGTGGGCATAATGCATGAACCACCGGGGCGTGAAGGCCGTTGTGGGAAGAAGGGCATAGTCTATTCCGGGAAATCTTTTGCCGAACTCTTTGTAGCCGATAAAATATCCGCTGTCAGCGCCGTAGTATATGCTTACATCCGGGGTAACCAGCAGGTAGCTTGCCCAGAGCGTCTCGTTAAACCCCTGTCCGGCACGGCGCGACCAGTGCTGGGCCGGGAGGCAGATGATCTTTATATTGTTGCCGCAATCGATCGTCTGCCACCAGTCCATCTCCTCCACATTCCTTTTGCCCATGCCCTGGACGAATTTCTTGAGGCCAAGCGGCACAAAGACGCGGGCATCCCCGGGGAGCGCCGCAATGCTGTCCTCATCAAGGTGGTCGTAGTGGTTGTGCGAGATGATGACGTTCACCTTGCCGCCCAACCCTTTTATCTCTTCCGCCGTGATGCCGGGGGGGACCTTTCTCTTCGGAAGAAGGGCCCTTTCAGAGAACATGGGGTCCGTTATCCAGTATTCGCCGTTGATGCGGATGAGGAAGGTGCCGTGGCCTATCCAGACGATAAAGTCGCCACCAGGCAAAGACTGGATGCGCTTTTTCAGGTCCGGGACGAGGGCGGGCACATAAGCCCTTTCTTCTGCAGTATAGTCAGCCTTTTGTTCGAACTTCCACCGGAGAAAGGCCCAGAAACTGTTCCTCTCCATGGGCATCCAGGGATTAAAATACCGGCCATCCTTGAAATGCGGCGCGTAGAGCATCTCCTTTTTTGTGCCGGCAACCCTGTTTCTCCATTCTGATTCGTTGAACGTCTTCGGAGGGAGGCAGGATGCCAGCGAGAGGAAAAGGAGGGCAAGGACACCATACCGCACAACGGACGCGGGAGCGATTTTCATGGGTTCCTGTTATTTTATCTGTGCAGCCTGCGTCTTCGCAAGCGCGATCTTCGCCTCCGCGAGCTTTTTAAAATATTTTTTTGTCTTTGCCGTGTCCCCCGCCGCAACGGCCTTCATCAGGTCGCCTTCCACCTCGGCGACCTCGAGAAGCTTGTAATAATCAAGAGATTCCTTGAGGTGCGCAAGGACGATCATGCCGGTAACGAGGGGATGATTGTTCGTCACGTTCGCATCCCTGAACCTGATCCCGTGTTCAAGCTCCACCTCGAGGCCGACGCGGAACTCCGCAAGATCTATCTTCATCTTTTCGGTGTTGACATCGGCGAGCACCTTCTTCGCTTCACCAGGCTGAACCTTTGCGTCTTTGAGCTTCGTCCAGTCCCTTATCTTCAGGGCCTTGCAGATCCTCTGCACCTCTTCTTTCGTAATATACTGCGGAAGCTTCATGCGATCCTCCTTTTTCTTATTCTCCCTGATACGCCACGAGGGCACGGGTTTATTATTCATCCTTAAATATGCAGCTCGATCACATCCTTATCCTCGAGCACAAAATCCCTGCTCACCATCATACCATCGTACTTGCCTTTTCTCCAGAGCTTTGCGTACCTCAGCTTTTCGGAAAAATCCTTGTGGATCCTGCCCGCGCACTCTATCAGGGTGCCGCCCATTTTTTAATACAAAGGGCGTTGCAAGATCAGGCTTCTTGCCGGGCAGCTTCGAATACACCCGCACAACCTTAAGGGCCCGGAAGATAAGCTCTTTTAACTGAAGGATATTGACATCGTTCATTGCCGAGACGGGCATGAGCTGTACGGAGCCGCCGAGCCTGCCCTCGAACTCTTCAAGGTGTTTCGCGTATCCCGTCAGGTCAAGCTTGTTGACGACAGCGACGATGGCGCCATGCTCCCCCTCAAGCCCTGTAAGATGTTTTTTGACATCTTCCATGACAAGCTCGTACTCAACATCAAGGGCGTCAGAGAGGCTGAGGACGATCAGGACGAGGTCTGCCTTTCTTACCATGTTGCCGAACCATATATGGACGTGCTCTTCTCCGATCGCGGGCGTATCGACAAGCTGTATGAGGATATCCTCGTATCTCATCATCCGCTGCTGGAGGGCCCTGGTTGTGTAGGGGTAATCGCCGGTCTCAAGGGGCTCGCCTGACAGGGCAGAGACGAGGGATGATTTTCCCGAGTTGGGAAAACCGATACATAAGACCTGTCCTGCTCCTTCCTTTTTGACGTTGTAAAGAGCGTCTGTCTTTTTCTGGGCCTGCGGCCTTCGCTCCTTTTCTTCTTTGAGCTTTGCGACCTTTGCCCGCAGGGAGCCTATGAGCTTGTCGGTGCCTTTATGGTGGGGGATGATGGCGAGCATCTTCTCGATGGCGCCGATCTTCTCATCGATCGTCTTCGCCTGTCGCAGCTTCTTTTCTTCTTCAAAATAATCCG
>JAKQBZ010000014.1 GCA_029559435.1 Deltaproteobacteria bacterium
GGTATCTTCGCGTCTTCGGACATGCTCATGAGTGCCTGGGCAAAGGGTACGCAGAACCCGTATATGTCCGCCCTTGTTATGTCCTCGAAATGGCATCGCGGCGCAACGCCGTGCGAGAGGGCATTTTCAACGATCTTAATATATTCTTTAAAAACCTGGGATCTCGTCTTTTTCAGTTTTAAGAAGATATGGTAATCAGAGGCGCTCGTCAGGATCCCTGTTTCCCGCAGGCCAAGCTCTTTAACGAGCTGGAGGTCATCTTTGTTCGCCCTTATCCATCCCGTTATTTCGGGGTATCTATACCCCTTTTCCAGGCATTTTCTTACAGCATCCCTGTCCTTTTCGGTATAGAGGAAGAACTCGCTTTGCCTGATGATCCCGTTTGGCCCGCCAAGCCTGTGCATCATTTCATAAAGGTCTTCGATCTGCTTTGTTGTAAAGGGCGGCCTTGACTGCTGGCCGTCGCGAAAGGTCGTATCCGTTATGTAGATGTCTTCAGGAGGGTCGATCAGCTCTATCTTATGGTCAAACTTTACCTTGCAGACCTCAGTAAAAGGAAATACGTCCCTGTAAAATTCAGGAGTGTCCACATCGATCAAGGGGTATTTTGTGCCTTTGGCAACATTCTTAAATATAAAACCCTTTTTCTTTTTTTTCACACTGCCTCCTGTTGGCATTGATTACTTTATGACGGTCCTGATCTTCAGTTCATTCAGCTGCTTCTGCCCGATCGATGACGGCGCTCCGGTCATAAGGCATGTCCCCTTCTGGGTCTTCGGAAAGGGGATCACGTCCCTGATGCTTTCGAGCCCAAGGAACATCATCAGTATCCTGTCGAACCCGAAGGCGATGCCGCCGTGAGGAGGGGCGCCCATCTCCAGGGCTTCGAGGAGGAAGCCGAACTTCTCGGCAGCTTCCTCTTCCTTGATATTCAACAGCCTGAACATCTCAAGCTGTTCATCCATCCTGTAGTTCCTGATGCTTCCGCCGCCGATCTCAACGCCGTTCAGGACAAGGTCATATGCCCTTGCAATGATCGACTCGTAGTCGCCGTTAAAGTTCCGGATGCTTTCTTTCGGCGATGTGAAGGGATGGTGTCTTGCTATATATCTTTTTTCTAGCTCGCTGTACTCAAGGAGAGGGAAATCGGTAACCCAGAGGAGTTTGTCTGTTGCCTTGTCGATGAGCCCGAACTTTTCTCCTATATAGAGCCTGAATCTCCCCATTACCTCGTTCGTTTTGTCCTTTTTGTCGGCCACAATGAACAGGACATCTCCGTTTGAAAGCTCAAAAACCTTAGACAGCGATGCCTTTTCTTCGTCTTTCATGAACTTTACCACAGGGGATTGGAGCGCGTCGTTCTCTTTCCTGATCCATATAAGTCCGCCTGCCCCCATGTCCTTTGCCGCATCTACGGCAGTATCGAGGTCCTTTCTCGAAAGCGTCTTGCCTTTCAGGACAACGGCTTTTATGATGCCGCCTTCATTGATGGTCTTTTTGAAAACGCCGAATTCAGTTCCCTGGAAGATCCCTGTAATATCCTTAAGCGGCAGGTCGAAGCGCAGGTCCGGCTTATCCGTTCCGTAGAGCTCCATTGCGTCAGCATAGGTCATCCTCGGGATAGGAGAATCTGCATCTGTTCCTTTCAGCTCTTTGTAAAGCGACATGATGAGGCCTTCCCCCAGTGCGAGCACATCATCGACGTCGACAAAGCTCATCTCTATGTCGATCTGGGTGAACTCCGGCTGCCTGTCGGCCCGCAGCTCCTCGTCCCTGAAGCACCGCACGATCTGGAAGTACCGGTCGAACCCGCCGATCATCAATATCTGTTTGAAAAGCTGCGGCGACTGCGGCAGGGCGTAGAACATGCCGGCGTTTAACCTGCTCGGGACGATGAAATCGCGCGCGCCTTCAGGGGTGCTCTTTGTGAGGAACGGCGTTTCAAATTCATAAAAACCTTTATCCGTAAGGTAATCGCGGGTGACCTTGTAGGCCTTGTGCCGGGCGAGGAATATCTTCTGGATCTCAGGCCTTCTCAGGTCCAGGTAGCGGTATTTCAGGCGCAGCGATTCATTGGGCTCATCCTCGTCGAGCTGGAAGGGCAACGGTTTTGAGGTATTCAATATCTCGAAGGAGTTGGCCAGCACCTCTATATCGCCTGTGGGCATATTCGGGTTTTCCGTCTCCGGCGGCCTCTTCTCGACCCTGCCCGTAACTTTTAAGACATACTCCTGTTTGATGTCCCCTGCCCGCTCATGCGCCTCGCTGGATATCTCGGGCGAGAATACGACCTGTACGATCCCGGTTATGTCCCGGAGGTCAGCAAATATGAGACCTCCGTGGTCTCTTCTTCTGAACACCCATCCGGCAAGTTCGATCACCTTGCCGATATCATCCCTGGAAACCGATCCGCAATGTTTATCTCTCACTCTCTACCCCTTTCAAAAGTCAATTATTATATATGCTTTGGACGGCACAAGTCAAGGTTTTAGGTTGATTTGGAGAGGATTTGCTTTATTGTAGACCTTTACCTTTTCCGACCTGGATCAGCTACTCAAACCTGAACCCCTTTTCTCTGAACAACCATATACAAGCATCAACGGCATCAGGATCATAGAGAATACCCTTGTTCTTTTCTATTTCTTTAAGGGCAACATCTATCCCAAGGCTTGGACGGTAAGGACGATGGGATGCCATTGCTTCTACAACATCAGCGACTGCCATGATCCGCGCCTCCAGCATGATCTCTTCTCCTCTCAAACCCACTGGATATCCCGAGCCGTCAAGACGTTCATGGTGCTGGAACACGATCTGGGCGATAGGCCAGGTAAATTCTATGTCCTTGAGGATATTGTGTCCCACGGCTGGATGCTGCTTGACAAGATTAAACTCGGCATCCGTCAGTTTGCCTGGCTTGCTCAGTATCTCCGCGGGCACCGATATCTTGCCGAGATCATGGATGACCCCAGCCATGCGTATGCCGTCGATCTTCTCCGGAGGCAGGCCTATCTCCGTCGCTATGGACCTCGATATATTCGCAACCCTCTTCTGGTGGCCTGCAGTATAGGGATCTCTCAATTCCACGGTGGCAACAATGACGTTTATGATCCCTCCCAAGGCGCGCCTCAACTTTTCCATGCTCTGTTTCAGTGCTTCTTCTGAGGATTTCCGTTCTGTAATGTCCTCAATAGTACCTTCATAATATGAGGTTTTCCCGGCGCTGTCTTTAATGGCCTTTATGTTTATTGAGATCCATACTATGCTCTTGTCCTTACAGTAGAATTTTGTCTCAAACCCTGTCACTCTGTTCTCTTTGCTCAGCATATCAATAAGTTCATTATGCTGCTCAGGGTTCACGTAAACCCGTCTTATATCGCTCACTGACGTTATAAATTCCTCAGGAGAGGCGTATTTCAATATTGAAGCGTAAGCGCTGTTCGCCATGAAGGGTTTCCCTTCAGGTGTAGTCTGGTATATGCCTTCTAAAGCGAACTCAACAATATCACGATACTTCTCTTCAGCAGCTATGATCTTTCTTTCGGCCTCTTTGCGGGCGCTTATATCACGTACGACAGCATGAATAAAAGTTCCCTTTTCCAACTTAACGGCGTTCAGGTTTACTTCGGCATCAAATGTCGCCCCATCGTATCTGCAGTGCTGCCATTCAAAAAATTGCGGTTTGCCTGCCAGTGCGGCCTTGATCTTTTCGAGCGCCTTTTCGGTAGAATTCCTGCCGTCAGGTTGGAGAGAGGGAGAAAATTTGTACGGCGGCTGCATAATGATCTGTTCCCTGTTACACCGGAACAATTCCAGGGTCTTAGGATTGCAATCGACAAACATATCGCCTTCTAAAAGAAATATGGCATCATCAGAAGAATCAAAGAGTGTCCTGTACCGTGTTTCGCTCTCTTTGACGCGTTCCTCGGCCCTTATGCGCTCGGTAATGTCTTCAATGGAAAGGATGGTCGTGTTTGTATCCAATTTTACAGGTATTAAATTTATGATCTTATCCTGCCCGTTCTTGCAACGTACCGTGAAGACTCGTGGTCGTTGCTCTCCCAATCGGGAATCCTTCATATCATGTATCCAAGCCGCTGTCGCTTTTTGCCTGTATTCAGGATCAGGGTATATCTTCCTCAAGAACTCCTTACCGTTCGGAATATCCTTGATATCATATCCGAGTATCTCTGTAAATTTGCGGTTTATGTAGCTATATGTACCGTCACTGCCGATCATCGCTAACCCAAATGGTACGTTTTCAGACAGCATGATGAATTTCGAATGTCCCTTACTCAAGCCTGAATCCTTTCTCCCTGAACAGCTTTACGCATGCGTCGACTATTTTTGAATCATAAAAAATACCCTTATTTTTTTCGATCTCGTCAAGGGCGAAATCAATGCCGAGACCTGCCCTGTAGGGACGATGGGAGGCCATGGCCTCCACTGCATCTGCAACGGCCAATATCTTTGCCTCGAGCAGGATCTGTCCATCTTTTAATCCTTGAGGGTATCCCGACCCATCGATCCTTTCATGATGCTGGAAAACAATATCGGCAACAGGCCAGGGAAAGTCGATGTCCTTGAGGATATTGTATCCTGCCTCGGAGTGAACTTTGATGATGTTAAACTCCATTTCAGTCAGCTTTGTTGGCTTGCTGAGGATTTCCGCAGGAACCGCTATCTTTCCTATGTCATGGATGAGGCCTGCCACCCGGATACCGTCTATGACGTCTTTAAAGAGGTTCATCTCCTGCGCGATAGATCGCGCAAGGTTAGCTACCCTTCTCTGATGACCTGCCGTATATGGATCCTTCGTTTCGACGGTTACTGCCATTGCCTGGACAACAGAACCAAGGACTGTGCGAAGCTTTTCAAGGGTCTTTCTGGATTCTCTTTCAGCATTTTTGCGAGCAGTGATATCTTCTGAGATGCCGAGCAGGTAGAGCAGCCGCCCTTCTTTGTCGGCGATAGGTATCTTCTTTGTATGAAGTATCCTCTCGCCGAGGTGTTTAGTGCGTATAGTCTCCTCAAGGATGTCCACAAGCTGCCTGTTTTCAAGAACTTCCCTGTCTTTTCGTATGAAAAAATCTGCCTGCTCCTTTGGGAAAAAGTCATAATCGTTCTTTCCGATCAGGTCTTGCCTGCCATAGCCCAGCAGATCCTCTCCTGCCCTGTTGAATCTCACAAAACGCAGGTTCTCGGCATCCTTCACGAATATCATGTTCGGGATATTCTCCACAACGCTGTCAAGAAATTCTTCATTTTTTCGCAACTCTTCTTCTTCCGACTTCAGTTTTTCAGACATCATCTCAAGATCAAGCATCTTTTTTTCGAGTTTCCTGAAGAGGATCTCATTATATTGTCTGAAGAATTCCATCTCTTCACCCAAGGGCTTTGTCGTTGGCCGTGTCTTTGTATCATTCTCCTGCCATACCTTTTTGAGGATGTCGATAAACACGTCCGGTTCCTGCGGTTTGAGAATGAACCGGTCTGCCCCGATGCTTGACGCAAACTTCTCATCTTTCGGCTCGGTATATGTGGCGGTATAAAATACAAAAGGGATATGTTTAAGTCTTTCGTCGAGCTTGCATTCCCGGCAAAGGGCATAGCCGTCCATCACCGGCATCAGGATATCTGAGATAATAATGTCGGGTGGTTTGGCGCGAGCCTTGTTTAATGCGTCTTTGCCGTTTTCTGCCGTCATCACTTCCATTCCTTCTCCCTCCAGCAGATTTTTCAGAAGGTAAAGGTTTGTGTTGTTGTCATCGACAATTAGTACAGCCTTTTTCATCCCCTCCTCCATTATTATCCTTTATGCGCAGGTACGCTTCTACCTGCGATGCAAACGCATCCGGATCGATAGGTTTTTCTATATAACCGCTGCAGCCTGATTCAATGGCCTTTTCTTTGTCGCCGGGCATAGCATAGGACGTCACCGCAACGATCGGCGTTTTCTGAAGAACAGGAATCTGCCTCAATGCCTGCGCGACCGCATAGCCATCCATTACCGGCAGTTGGATATCGAGGAGGATCAGATCCGGAAGGAGCGACGCTGCCTTCTCGATGCCCTTCTTGCCGTCCATTGCAGAGAAGATCTCATAGCCGCAGTCCTCAAGAATATACTTGATGAGATAAAGGTTCTGTTCATTATCCTCTATGACCAATATTTTCTTCTTCATCCGGTCTTCCTCTCCTTTGGTATCGAGAAACTGAAAGTGCTCCCCGAGCCGAAAACGCTTGTCACCCGGATACTTCCGCCCATCAGTTTAACAAGTCTCTTCGATATGGAAAGGCCCAGCCCTGTGCCTTCCTGTCTTCGACTTATTCCCGAATCTATCTGTCTGAATGTCTTGAAGATTGTCTCCATATCTTCCTCTTTGATGCCGATCCCGGTGTCAACGACCCTGACATTAAGATTGGGTCCGTCTGATTCGCATATTATGTTTACCGAACCCTTTTCAGTGAACTTTATCGCATTACCGGCCAGATTCAGCAGGATCTGTTCCAACCGTCGGTAATCGGCCTTGATGCCCATGTCTCCATCAATGATCCGGAAGTCGAGCCCGATTCCTTTGTTCTCGGCGAGGGGGCGCGTGGTCTGCACCACCTTCTCAATCACTTGACGGACATCGACATCTTCGTATGCCAACTGCAACTGCCCTGCTTCGATCTTCGATATGTCGAGGACATCGTTGATCAATGCAAGCAGGTGTTGAGAGCTGCTGCGCACCATATTGAGCTGCTTCTTCTGCTCGTCATTCAGAGGACCGACGCGCTCACGCAGGATTATTCCCGTGAAGCCTATGATAGAATTGAGGGGCGTGCGCAGCTCGTGAGACATGGTGGCGAGAAATGCCGACTTGAGTTTGTCGGCGGCCTGCGCCTTCTCCATGGCTGCTGCCAGCTCCGCTGTCCTCTCTATGATGCGCTCCTCCATCCGCTGATTTGCCTCCCGCAGCTCCCGGGTGCGCATGTTCACCTGATGCTTCAGCAGAATAGCCCCAATGATGCTCATGATAAGGGCAAGGCCGATGATGATGCCCAGGGTCCGCATCCAAGTGGGCAGTTCGAATTCAACCTCTTCGGATGTCCAGCGATTAAGGGACTTGTAATACATTGAATGGGTATCCTTCTTCAGCCCTGACAGATTGTTGTCGATGACGTTCAGAAGCTGATCATTGACGCCTTTGCGGGAGGCATAATAAAGCGCGGAAGGATTGAAAACAACCGCCGTGTCTTCAAGCCCGAACTTACGCGCATGGAGCGCTCCGTAGAAATGGTTGGCAACAGCCGCATCGGCCTCGCCGCGGGATACGGTCTCGAAGACTTTATCGTATTCCGGCACTGCGACGATGGTGATGTGCAGGCCGAACGATTCGGCCATCCTGATAAATGCCTCCTGCTGAATAGAGCCTTCAAGGACCGCGATTCGTTTCCATCGCATATCCAGTAACGACCTGATCCCGCTTCCCTGCCGGCTGTATACCTGAAACCACGACGACAGCACTGGCACCTTGTTGAACGAGTATCTCTTGTCCCGCTCTGCCGTGTACGCCACGTCAGGCATAAGGTCTATCTCTCCTCTTTCCAGCCGGGCAAGGCCTTCTCCCCATGTGCCATGGATATAGCTCAATTTCCATCGTTCATGGGCGGCAATGTATTCAATAATATCGATAAAGATACCTTCCGGTTTGCCGGATTCGGATACAAAAATCTTCGGCGCGTTATCATAGACGCCGACACGAACAACACGCTCACCAGCGTTCGACAAGGATACCGCAATGGTAAATACTATATACACTATTGCAAGAAAAGTGAGCGAGTATGTTGGCATGCGAGCATGTGGGCATGTAGCAGAAGCTCTCTTCTTCATCCTCATTCTCCGCCTTTCCACTTCTCCGTTTCCCCGCTTCTTTTTTGTCTTTATTTCCCCTTCCTGGCTTCCCCTATTCTCTGTTTCAAGCTTTTCCTTCGTCCGGCTTTGACGCCTCTCCGGTCTGTTCGTATGCAAATTTTTTATGCCCGCCAGTCTTCATTCCCCCATATTCCCCTTTTATTTAACTATCGGAGATTACAGATAATTATATCTATATATTGAAGAATAGCACAACGGACGGTTATTGCAAGCAATTATCACCTGCTTTGCTATGGACATCAGGAATAATCCCACTTATTCGTAATGCGGCTCGGCGGCATTACGACCAGGTCACCTTTTATGAAAGAGACGGCGAGATAGTGATCAAGCCGATCACCGATGAGTACTTGCAGAGAATGGCAGGATTCACGGGTACGAAGGGGAAGCTTTTGAAGGCCCTGAAAGAAGAAAAGGCAAAGGAGCGCGACCTATGAAAGCAGTTCTCAGGGTCCTTGATGCCTATAGCCTGATCGCTTATCTTGAAGGTGAAAAAGGCGCTGACACCATGGTTGAAGCATTCAAGTCCGCCAGAGATTCCGGGAAAAGCCTCCTTCTCTCAGTGGTAAACTGGGGAGAGGTCTATCATATTATCTTGCGGGAAGAAGGTCGGAGACGAGTTGACGAGATATCGCACCTCATATCAACGCTGCCTATAGAGATCGTTCCCGCTGACTCAGGGATCACAAGGCAAGCTGCCGAATACAAAGCCGTAAAGAAGATGTCCTATGCTGATTGTTTCGCTGCAGCGCTTGCAAAATTGCACAGGGCCGAGCTGGTAACCGGGGATATAGAATTTAAACAAGTCGAGGGCGATATAAAGATTAGATGGATTTAACTCGCATACCCACACACTTTCTTTACGGAAGCCTTACGCCCCTCAGGAACGCGGCGCTCTTCTCCGGCATGGCGGTATTGATGAACATGCCGGTGCCGAGCTCGAAGCCGGCGGCCTGGGATACGCGGGGGATGATCGCGATGTACCAATGGAAGAACTTTGAGTCGGCCCCTCTCGGAGAGAGGGAACGAACCGCGTAATTGAAATCGGGATTTTCAAGTCCCACGTAGAGCCTGAGGAGGACATCCTTAAGTATATATGCGAGGTCAGACATCTCCTTGTCCGATATAAGGCCGTAACACGCCTCGTGCCTTCTGGGGAATATCCAGAGATGGAACGGGGACAATGCTGCATAAGGTACAAATGCGACAAACGAGTCGTTTTCACAGACTATCCTCTCCCCGTCCTTCAGTTCCCCCTGCAAATAGGAACAGTAGAGGCATTCGCCGAAATTCACGTAGTAGTAGTTCCTGATCGCCTCCCCGAGCCTCATCATGACCTGCCCCGGGAAGACCGGCGTCCCCACGATCTGTGAATGGGGATGCTCGAGGGACGTTCCGGCTCCTGCGCCGTGGTTTTTGAATATGATGACATGCTCTACCCTTTCGTCGTTGTAAAAGGCGAGCTGGCGGTCTTTGTAGGCAAAGAGGATCTTTTCTATGTGCGAAGGCGGCAGGAGCGCCGTCGTCAAGTTGTGCCCGGGCGACTCTATAATGACCTCATGGAGCCCCACGCCGGAGATGTATTGTTTGAAGTCTGTCTTGTTCTTGATGATCTCGCCTTCCGGCGACAGGGCAGAGAACTTGTTCGGCACAGAGCGGACCATCCAGTTTCCATTCCCGTCATTGATCCTGAAGGTCTCGTCAGGCGTTTGGTCTTCGTTTCCCGGGCAGAAGGGGCAGGTAGGGACATAGGCCGGTATCTCTTTTACCTCTTTTTTGCGTGTAAAATCTTCCGGTCTTTTTGCCCGTTCGGTAGCGATGATCACCCAATCGCCTGTTACGATATTTAATCGTACTTCCGGCATAACGACCCCCTTTTCTTGTAATGCAGTATCCTTCTGTTAATGTTATGACAAATCCACTCGCCATACAAGAGCAAATGTCGTATTTCGTATATAGTAGAAGGTTCTGAACGTTGAACATAAAACATTAATATGTCCCACGATCTGTAGAAAAAAACTCATTAGATTCTTTTGCGGTTCACTATATACTATTTACTATTCACATTGACAGTCCGTTGCAGATTGCTATAATCTCAATATAAATCTCAGCTTCTGGATGCTTGATGCTCGATGCAGGCAGGTACTATAACCGGCTGAAGGCTGATAGCTGACAGCTGAGAGCTGATAAGATGAAAGCGCGGACAGCGATCATAGCGTTATTGTGCATTGCGGCGGCGACCACCCTCGCCTACCGTACGATCAATCGCGATTGGGTTATATACAGGCATGCCGAAACGCTGTACAAGAAGAAAGAGTACGTAAAAGCGATACCCTATTATTCGTCGCTGCTGGAGAAGGGCTTCAAAGACCCCGTTGCGCTGTCGAGGCTTGGCGAGATGTACCTGGCGACATCGGACCTCGATAAGGCCCGGTCTGTTTATGAGGAGATGCTGAGGAACGACCCGCTCAACATGTGGGCAAGGGTCACCGTTGCGGATATCTACATGAGGCTCGGACAATATGAGAGGACGGTCGGCATATACACGATGCTCCTTCGCTCCCGGCCTAAGGACCGGCATCTCCATATCCTTCTGGCGCGGGCGCTGACCGCTAAAGGGGATTTTGACGGCGCCATAAGCCATTACAGGATTGCCCTGGGGGAAGAACGATGAAACGAAATGCAAAGATGTTTTTAATCGCGTGCTGCGTCATCCTGTCCTTTTTGGTCATTGATGCCGCATACGGCCAGCAGAAGGCTCCTGAAGGATCGATCGTCCCGAAAGGCGATCAGGTCCCCGAGTGGAAGGCCCGCTGGGAGCTCGCACGGGTATTGAGCTATGCGAAAAGATACGGCGAAGCCGTTGACGAATATCAAAAGGTCCTCAAGGAGAAGCCCGATCTTCATGAGGCGAAGATAGAGATGGCAAAGACCCTTTTCTGGATGGGGAAGAAAGATGAGGCGCTTCGGGCGCTCGAGGAAGTTCCTGTCGCAAAGCTCGACGGCCAGGCGAGATCCGCCCTTGCGGAGATCTATATCTCTCAGAAAAGATATGACAGGGCGGAACCGTTGCTGCGGGATCTCGTCTCAAAGGACCCGAAAGACCACAGGGCGCGGCTCAAGCTCGCAGAGCTTTTGAGCTGGAATAAAAGATACAAGGAATCCATCGATGAGTACGAGGCTATCCTGAGCGACCTGCCGGATGATAAGCAGGTGCGCCGTAAATACGGCCTTGTCCTCATGTGGTCCGGCAGGCACGGCGACGCCGCCGCACAGCTAAGGAAGACGCTACCGTAAAATGGAAAAGATGAATAACCAATCACCAATAACCAAGCTCCAATTAATCACCAATGTCCAATATTCAATAACCAAACAAGGGCTGTCCGGTATTGCCTCCCGTTTGGGTATTCGGTCATTGGTTATTGAGTATTATTTGGTGTTTGGTGTTTGGTTATTGGTGTTTTTACCGTCCCTGTTGTTTCTTGACGCTGCCTTTGCCTCTGCCTCTGAAAAGACCATCGTGCCCCCCGGAGAGGCCGTATCGGACTTCGATGCGAGGCTGGCGCTCGCGCAGTCGCTCTCCTATGATGAGGCCACGCTCAATGATTCTGTCCGCGAATATGAGATCCTCAGCAGGGAACAGCCGCGCAATGCCGTTGTCCTTACCGAGCTGGCCGGCGTGTATGCACGGCTGAAGCAGTACCCGGAGGCGCTTGAAAGGCTGAAGAGGGCCATTGCGTTAAAGCCTGACGATAAAGACATCCTTCGTTCTGCAGGGGATGTGTACCTCTACAGCGGCGATCACGCCGGAGCAGAGACCTATTACAAAAGGGCGTACAGCATCGATCCGGGATCAGAGGAGGTAAAAAAGAAGCTGGCCTTTGTCTTGAGCTGGCAAAAAAAGGATGACGAGGCCTTCCCTCTGTTCCTTGACCTCTACAAAAAATATCCTGACGATAAAGAGACCGCCGTTGAGGCAGCCCGGCTTTATGCAAGGCGCGGCGAGCACGCGAGGTCCCTGTCGATCCTCGGGCATCTCCTTGCCCGGTATCCTGACGATCCGGAGCTGCTCGTTGGGCTCGCAGATATCGAGGCAGGCCTCGGCCATGCAAAACGATGCAGGGAGCTCTACGAAAAGGCGCTCGGGAAAAGGACCGGCGACGACAGGCTCCTATTGCAATATGCCGAGCGAATGAAGCTGTGGGGCGACTTTTACAGGGCGGAACGGATCTATACAAATTGGTTGAAAAAGAACCCGGGAGACGCCGCCGTGATGCTGAAGCTTGCAAAGGTCTATGGGAGCGCACAGCAGTATGAGAAGGCCGAGGGCGCCTACAGGAAGCTGCTCCTGAAAGACCCGGAGGACACCGGCGCCCTCCTCGGGCTTGCAACGCTCAAGCTCTGGGAAAAAGACTTCGGGCCATCGGTCATGTATGCCGACCGGGCCCTTTCAGTAGAGCCGAAGGACCCTGCCGCTCTTTCGGTAAAAGGAGAGGCGCTCATTTTCCTGCAGAAGTACAAAGAGGCGCAGGAGATATATATGCTGCTGGCGGGATCGAAGGGCAACGAGGCGCGGGGTTATCTCGGCGCCGGGAAGGCCTGCCTCAAGGGGAACGACAATGAAAATGCAGGGGGCCTTTTCAACAAGGCGCTTGAGGCTGCGCCCGATGACGTTGAGGCACGATTCTACGCAGCGGGCTTTCGTGCCGTTCAGGAAAGACATTACATTGAAAATGTACGGGAAGGCAACAGGCATAGCCCGTCAAAGCTCACCGCCTGGGCAAACCTCTATGTGCAGCACGGATATTTCGACACAGCCATCAGTTTGCTTCAGGATGCGCTGAGCTATGATCCCGATTATTTTCCCGCAAAGATCGCCCTTGCTAATACCTTCGGCATCAGCCTCCGGTATGGTCAGTCGATAGCGGCCTACGAAGAGCTTGAAAAGGATCTTCCCGGCAGCTCGAAGATACTTATAGAGCACGCGAGAGTCCTCGGATGGTCCAAGCAATACGGCGCTTCGATCAGCTTATACGAACATGTCCATACGCTCAATCCCGGCGACGCCCTTCCGTTAAAGGAGATGGCGCGCGTCGCCATGTGGGGCAAGATGCCCGATGAAGCGATGGCGGCCTATCATTCCCTTCTCGCCCCTTCAGTTGACAGCATGTTGTCACAGAAGGCAGGCTCTGTCGTTGAGGCATCGGACGACGATAAGATACGCGAGGAATATGGGCATCTTCAGAGGATCAAAA